>DATEOG010000096.1:0-2687 GCA_035274345.1 Gemmatimonadaceae bacterium | reverse complement strand
TCGTCGCCGCCCCCCTCGCGCTGTTCGTCGTGCTCGCGGGGGGCGCTCCGCTTGCGGCCCTGCTCGCGGTCGTGAGCGCGCTCGGCGCGTGGGAGTTCTATCGCATCGCACGAGGCTCGGGCACTCGACCGCTGGACGACGTCGGCATCGCGATCGCGGGATTGCTTCCGCTTGCGGTCCATGCGCACTACCTCGGCGTCTTCAGCTTTCATCTCTCGCTCGCGTCGGTCGTCGCGCTCGCGATTCTCGCGGCGACGATCTGGCTCAGAGGCGTCGAGGGGCGCCCCCTCGGTGCCGCTGCGGTCACGCTGCTCGGCGTCGCCTACACCGCGGGAATGCTTTCCTACGGCTACGCGATCAGGTATCACGACGTCGTGCGCGGCTACGACACGGTGAATGTGCGCTTCGCGTCGCTCGGCCCTCTGCACGTGCCCATCGCTCCCGGCGGCGTGCTGTTGATCTTCCCACTCGTGCTGACCTGGGCATCCGACATCGGGGCGTACTTCGTCGGCCGGGCGATCGGTGGCCGCAAGCTCATCCCGTCGGTGAGCCCGGGAAAGACGGTCGCGGGCGCGGTTGGGGGACTGGGCGCCAGCATGCTGGTGTCGTGGCTCTACGCGCGCTCGGTGCTCGTGCCGGTCGCGAGTCTCGGGTTCACGCCGTGGGCGGCGCTCGGCTTCGGTGCCTTGATCAGCGTCGCCGCGCAGGTGGGCGACCTGTTCGAATCGCTGCTCAAGCGCGAAGGGGGCGTGAAGGACAGCTCGCGGATCATCCCGGGCCACGGCGGAATCCTCGACCGGTTCGACAGCTTGATCTTCGTACTCCCGGTCGCGTATCTGCTCCTTGGGTGGCTCCCGATCCCGATCGTGCGATGAGCTCCCGGGGCGTCGCCATCCTCGGCTCAACCGGGTCGATCGGCACCACGGCGCTGCGGGTTCTTTCTCGGCAGCGCGAGCGGTTCCATGTGGCGGCGCTCACCGCATTCACGAATGCAGGGTTGCTCGCCGAGCAGGCGGCCGAATTCCAGCCGGCGTACGTCGGACTCGTTCGGAACGGGGACGAAGGCTCGCATCCCGGGTGGGGATCGGGTGACGCCTGTCTGATCGAGGCAGCGACCCACGCCGGCGCCGAAATCGTGCTGAATGCGGTCGTCGGCGCGGCGGGGTTGGACGCAACGCTCGCTGCACTGGATCGCGGGAAACGGGTCGCGCTGGCGAACAAGGAGTCGCTGGTGATGGGCGGGTCGCTGGTGACTTCGGCTGCCGAGCGCGGCGGGGGCGAGCTGGTGCCCGTGGACAGCGAGCACAGCGCCATCCTCCAGTGCATTGCGGGCCGCCCGACGACGGAGGTCAGGCGTCTCGTCATCACCGCGTCCGGCGGCCCGTTTCGCCGCTGGACGAGCAAGCAGCTCGAGAACGCCACGCTGGCGGATGCCTTGCAACATCCGACCTGGCGGATGGGTCGCAAGATCACGGTCGACAGCGCCACGCTGGCGAACAAGGCGCTCGAGGTGATCGAAGCGCACTTCCTCTTCGGATTGCCGTACGATCGGATCGAAGTGGTCGTCCATCCGCAGAGCGTCGTGCACTCGTTCGTGGAGTTCGTGGACGGCAGCGTCCTTGCCCAGATGGGCGTTCCGAGCATGGAGCTTCCCGTCCTGTACGCGTTGTCGTACCCGGATCGTGCCGCCGACACGGGGGTACCTCCGTTTGACCCGGTCGAGCTGTCGCCGCTTACATTCGAGAAGGTGCGAGCCCGGGATTTTCCGGCGCTGGAGCTCGGCACCCAGGCTGGTCGAATCGGTGGCGCGGCACCGGCAGTGTTCAATGCTGCAAACGAACAGGCGGTCGCCTTTTTTCTCGAAGGCGCCATCCGGTTCGCCGACATCCCTCGCGCGATCGAGCGGGCCCTCGGACGGTATTCGAGTGCGCCGGCAGGATCGCTCGAAGCCATTCTCGACGCTGACGCTGCGGCGCGGCGTCACGTGCAGGAGCTCTTTCGATGCTAGCCCTCGTCGCTCCGATTCTCGTCTTCGGTCTCGTGATCTTCGTGCACGAGCTCGGCCATTTCGTGGCGGCGAAGCTCACGGGCGTGTACGCGCCTCGCTTCTCCATCGGCTTCGGGCCCGCGCTGTTCCGGAAGCGGCGGGGTGAGACCGAATACGTGATCGCGGCGCTACCGCTGGGCGGCTACGTGCGCATGGCATCGCGGCACGATGCCGAAGCGGCCGTGCTCGAGGGGGGGAGCGAGGAGAGCTCGACGCTTCGTCCCGACGACCCGGGCTACGATCCGAACGCGATGAAGCCGTTCGGGCCGAAGGAGATCCCCGAGCATCGCTGGTTCGAGTCGAAGAGCCTGGCGGCACGGCTGTTCATCATGATCGCCGGCGTGACGATGAACGTCGTGCTCGCCTACGTCGTCTACGTCGGCATTAACCTGCGATTCGGCGAGCCAGTGGTGGCTTCGCGCGTGGTCGGCGAGGTGCGGCCGCTTGCGAGCGCGCCCGCGTTGGCGGAGTTGCGCGAGGGAGACACCATCGCAGCGGTGAATGGCACGCCCGTGCGGAACTGGAACGAGGTGTCGGAGCACGTCGCGAAGACCTCGCAGAGCGCAGTCGAGATTCGCACCAATCGTGGCGAGGTTCGCATCCCGGTCGGAGAAGCGGGGCAGCCTCGTCCCGCCGACCT
>DATEOG010000095.1:0-6251 GCA_035274345.1 Gemmatimonadaceae bacterium | reverse complement strand
AGCAGGATCTGGAGGGCGCGATCAGGAAGGCGATGTAGGGTCCGGGGGTCCGGGGTCCGGCGGGATCAAGGGGTCAGACTCGTTGATCGGATCAAGGAGTCTGACCCCTTGAACTGCAACAGATTGACGCGGAGATCGCGGAGGTTAGATGGCAAGCGCGCGGAGGACCGTACAAGGCCGTGGCGCGATGACCGGCTGAATGCCGACCCCAAGTTCTTTCTTTTGGTATGTGGAGGGAGAGGATGGGTGCGCCGCCTCGCGCATCTCGACCCGGAGAGCAGTTCTCCGCGGAGTCTCGCAGTGCCCTCCGCAGTCTCCGCGTCAATCTGTTGCTGCAGCCGTTGGACGCGCGCCGACCGCAACCCCAGACCCCCGACTTGCCGAATTTTCGCCGTCGGCCAATACTCGCTTCCATGCTCACCGGAAGCTTCCTGTCCGCGGGAATGGGCCCAGCCCACCGGCCGATGGTTCTCTCGTTCAACCTGACCTCCAGCCCGATGCGTGCGGACCAACGGGCGACATCATGGAGGAAGGGTCATGGCCACAGTATCACGCGGGCTGCCTGATCGGCCCCATCTCGACGTGCCGAAGCGAGAGGCACGCGAGCTTCTCGGCGAATGGCGGAAGGGCGACGCGGAGGCGGTGGAGCGCATCCGGCATCGACATCCGCGATTCCGATCAGCTGACGACTCGGCGATCGCGACTGGCCCGTTTCGCCTGAGCGACGCGCAGCTGGTCATCGCGCGCGAATACGGATTCGCGCACTGGACCGAGTTGAAGCAGCGCATCGAGACCAATGCCGCCGCCCACGAATTACTCGTCGCCATTCGGGACGACGATCGTGACGCCGCCGTGCGGATCGTTCGCGCCGAGCCGCGACTGCTTCACGTGCCCCTGTGGAGCGGGAATTGGGGACCGCCGATGAGCCACGCCGCCAACCTCGGCCGGCTGGCGATCATCGAGGCGATGGCGGATCTGGGGGCGAAGGACTTCCAGCACGCATTCGATCGTGCGGTGCTGCAGGGACGGATCGAGAGTGCGCGCTGGCTGCACGCGCACGGCGCGACGCTGGCTCCCGGCATCATCATGGGCAGCTGCGAGACTTTGAACGCCGCCGGCTTCGACTTCCTCGCCGACCTCGGAGCGCCGCTCACGAACGAACAGGGCGACCGGCTCGCGCCGCTCGCGCTGGTGCTCGAGACGTATTCGCGTCTTCCCGCCGGCAAGCACGCGATCCTCGACTCGCTCGCACGGCACGGCTACGACCTGCCCGACACGCCGATCATGGCATTCCACCGCGGCAGCGTGGCGGATCTGGAAGGGCATCTGCGCCGCGATCCGTCGCTGCTCGCGCGCCGCTTTTCGCTGCGTGAGATCTATCCGCCGGAGCTGGGGTGCAAGGAGGACGGGCCTCCGGGCATGCACTGGACGCCGATCGACGGAACGACGCTGCTGCACCTCGCGATCGATTTCTACGAGCGGGAGATCTTCGACTGGCTGCTCGCGCGGGGCGCCGACGTCGATGCACGCGCCAATGTCGACGCCGAAGGCTTCGGCGGGCACACGCCGCTGTTCCACACCGTGGTCTGCGGCCCCTGGGGCGACGAGACGTTCATTCGCGCCCTCCTCGAGCGTGGCGCCTCCGCGGACGCACGGGCCAGCCTGCGCAAGTTCCTCGACTGGCGCGCGCAGCCGCACTGGCACGAGGCGCGGGACGTCACCGCCGCCGAGTGGGGCCGCGGATTTCCCGACCAGGGGTGGGTGAACGACGCGGCACTGCGGATTCTCGGCTAAGCTCCGCGATCGCCGCGCACCAAAGAATCAAGGGGTCAGACTCGTTGAAATTTCAAGGAGTCTGACCCCTTGATCGGTTCAAGGAGTCTGACCCCTTGATCGGTTCAAGGAGTCTGACCCCTTGATCGGTTCAAGGAGTCCCTGACCCCTTGATCGCTTCAAGGAGTCTGACCCCTTGATCGCTTCAAGGAGTCTGACCCCTTGATCGGTTCAAGGAGTCTGACCCCTTGAAACTCCCCTTGAACTGCGTACCGAAGAGCGCCTTATGCCTCGATGAGCATCGTTCCTTCGCTGACGACGACCGATGCGCCTCCGACGCGCACCGCGGTGATCTCGCCGCGGGCCAGGTCGGCCTCGATGTCGAGGAGGCTCGGCCGCTTCATCTCGAAGCCCTGCTCGAGCCGCCAGCGCAGCGTGCCGTCGCGACGCGTGTCGCGTCGTGCGAGGTAGCCGGCCATCGCGGCGGCCGCGCTGCCGGTCGCGGGGTCCTCGGCGATGCCGAACCCGGGTGCGTACATCCGACCGTGCAGATCGGAGCCGGCGCGCTCCCCGTCGCGGGCGAAGATGAGGATCTCCGGCGCCCACGTGCCGGCGAGCGCGCGCTCCCACCCCTCGGGGTTGACGCGGGAGCGCGCGACGGCGGCGCGGTCGCGCACGGGGACGAAGAGATAGGGGACGCCGCAGGTCCATCCGCGCGGCGCCCACTCGCCGTCGAGGACGTCGTCCGGTTCCAGGCTCAACGCGCGCGCCAGCGCCTCGCGCGGCGGAGCAGGGGGCCCCTCCTCGGGGAGCTTGGCCACCGCGAGCGCGCAGTACGTGGGCTGGCCGTTCGTGGCGTGGATCGTCACCGGCACGGGCCCGACCAGCTCCTCGAGCACGATCCGAGTGCGGTCGCCGGCGAGCGCGATCTCGCCGATCGCGGCCAGGACGTGTGCCGTGCCCACCGTGGGGTGGCCGGCGAACGGCAGCTCGGTGCCGGGGGTAAAGATCCGTACCCGCCGGGTGTGCGCCTGATCGGACGGCGGGTAGACGAATGTCGTCTCCGACAGGTTGAACTCGCGCGCGACGTCCTGCAGCCGGTGCTCGGGGATGCTCCTGGCGTCGGGGAAGACCGCCAGCGGGTTGCCGCCAAACGGCTGATCGGTGAACACGTCGGCGGTCAGGTAGCGGAACCGTGTCATGTGCCGAATGTAGCGAGATGGGGTACGGATGGGTCTCCAAGGGATGGGTCCAAAGGTCTGCTTGCTCCGTAGATCGCGGCTCCCCATGTTCGCGGGCGAGGAGCCGCGTGCCGTCGGAACAGGCTCCTGCGCACCCGTAGTCGATGCGGTTCCCCGACCTCCAACTCGTGTCGGTCATATGCGCACGTACCTCGCGCTTCCGCTTCTCTTATGCGTCGGCTCGCCGCTCGCTGCACAGCAGGCGTCGGGACGCATTGAAGGTCAGATCACCGACAGCGTGCACGTGAGCCCGCTCGCCAACGCCATGGTGACCGCGACGCGTGTAGGCGCCGCGAACGAGACGACGTTCGTGGCGACGACGGACCGACGCGGCCGCTTCCGCTTCGATGCGCTCGACGCGGGCCGCTACGCGATGCGCTTCGTCAGCCCGCTGCTCGACTCGCTCCAGTACGGCGGCAGCTCGCCGGTCGTCGAGGTCGTCCCCGAGCGCCCGGCGCGCGTCGACCTCGCGGTGCCTTCGGGCAGAACGCTGCGTTCGCTGGCGTGTCCGGGGGTGGCATTCCCCGGCGGCACGGGTGTACTGCTCGGCATCGTCACCGACGCCGAGACCAACAAGCCGCTCGCGGGGGCCCAGATCGCCGTCGCGTGGAGCGACCTCGCCATCGACTCGTCGAACGCGATCGTGTCGGACGACCGTGCCGCGAAGATCACCGTGGACGCGTCCGGGCAATACCGGCTATGCGGGCTTCCGACGAACGATCCGCTGCTCCTTCAGGTGCAGCACGCAGGGCGTGCGGGCGCGGTGCTGCGCATGAGGATCTCCGAAGCGGCCGGCGTGCTCGTGCGCGACCTGTCGTTCAGCGCGTCCGGCGCGTCGCGACTCACGGACACGACCAGCCTGCCCAACGGCGCGACGGGGACGGCTCGCCTGCACGGCACCGTGCTCGACCCGAACGGCAACCCGGTCGCCGGTGCGCAGGTTCGCGTGCTCGGCACCGTTGCGAGCATGCGGTCGGACGGTCGCGGCGTGTATGAGTTCTCCGGTCTGCCCGCGGGAACGCAGGAGCTGGAGGTGCGTCAGTTCGGCTTCGGCGTGGCGCGCGGTCCTGTCGAGCTACGCAACGAGCAGCGGACGCGGCTGGACGTGCATCTCGAGAAGGTCGCCTCGCTCGACGCGATGAACGTCGTCGCCACTCGCACGTCGCAGTACCCGGAGTTCGAGCAGCGGCGGAGGGAAGCGATCGGTGGCCGCTTTCTGGACGAGGCGCAGATTCGCAAGCTCAACCTGAACACGGTGACGGACTACGTGAACGTGCTGCCCGGCTTCCGCGCCGTGCACGAGCGGTGGGGAGGCACGCGCTTCATGAGCATTCGCGATCCCGACTGCCAGCCGGTCGTGCTCGTGGACGACATGCCGATCTCGAGCCTCACCGATCTGCCGACGCCGACGATGCTCGGCGCGCTCGAGGTGTACACCACGACAGCGGGCGCTCCGCCGAGCCATCGGTCTGCGTGCGGCACGATCATCTTCTGGACGAAGCACTGATCCGATGTCCGCCATCATGCGTCGTCCGCTGCTTCGCATGCGCGCGGCCCGCCGAGGCCTCGCGGTAGCGCTGCTCGCGGGCGCGGCGGCGAGTGCCGGCGCGCAGGAGGTCGGTCGGCTCGAGGGCACCGTCACCGACAGCCTCAGCGCCGCGAAGCCGATCGCGGGTGCGAAGGTGAGCGCGACGCGCCTTGGCACGCACCGCGAGACGACGTTCGTGGCGCTCACCAACGATCAGGGACGATTCGCGTTCGAGCGTCTCGACGCCGGCGAGTACGCGGTCGGGTTCTCGCACGCGCTGCTCGACTCGCTCGAGTTCGGAGGACCGGCGCGGCGCGTCCAGGTACCGGGTGCCGGCGTTGCGCGCGCCGAGCTCGCCGTACCGTCGGGCCGGACCCTGCGGACGCTCGCCTGTCCGGGGATGACATTCCTCAAAGGCACCGGCGCGCTGGTCGGCGTCGTCACCGACGCGGACACCGACCGGCCGATCGCCGGCGCGCAGGTGGCTTCGATGTGGACGGAGCTCAGCTTCGACAAGGGCATCGTGCAGGCGATGGTGCTCGAGCGGTCGGGGGGCACCGTCACCGACTCGCTGGGACAGTACCGGTTGTGCGGCGTGCCGACCGACCGCTGGCTCCTCGTGCAGGTGCAGCACGCCGAACGGATGGGCTCTGCGGTGCAGACCACGATCGCGGACGCATCCGGCGTCAACGTGCGCCATCTCTCGTTCAGCCGCGACGGCACGCGCGAGCGGGCCGTGCTCGACTCGGCGATCCGCGACACCACGCGCACCCTCAAGCCACTGGCGGGCACGGCGACCCTCGTCGGCATCGTGCGTGGCGGTGCCGGTCGGCCGATCCACAACGCGCAGGTGCGCGTCGTCGGGACCGCGCCCGTCGCGCGGACCGACGCGAACGGCTGGTTCTCGCTCACCGGGCTTCCATCGGGGACCCAGGAGATCGAGGTGCGAGAGCTGGGCTTCCCGGTGCAGCGTCGACCTGTCGAGCTGAAGCGAAATCAGACCGTTCGACAGGAGATTCACCTCGAGGGGGCGCAGATGCTCGAGGGGATGCGCGCCGTCGCCAAACGATCGCCGTACGAGCCGTTCGAGACGAACCGCCGATTCCGCCTCAATGGGGTATTCCTGACGCAGAAGCAGATCGAAAAGCGCCACGTCCAGAACACGAGCGAGCTGTTCGCGGCCATGACCGCGTTCCGCGTCGTCGGCAACGGACCTGACGCGAAGGTCGTCAGTACGCGTGGCAACTGCTACCCGAACGTCGTTGTAGACTACGCGCAGTTCCAGGACATCAACCTGGTCCCGCCGTCGCTCATCGCCGGGATCGAAGCCTACCCCACGTCGAACGGTGCGCCCGTGGAGTTCACGAACCTCTGCGGCCTGATCCGAATCTGGGTAAAGCAGTAATGCGGGTAGCGCTCGCGCTGCTCGCCATCTCGTCGCTCACGTCCCCACTCCTCGCACAGTCCCCGGAGGCCGGCCGGCTCACGGGCACCGTGAGCGGGAAGGCGTCACGCGCGGGAGCGCGGGCCGCGGTCGAGGCGACGCGTGTCTCCCCGGAGCCGGTGCTCTCCTTCCGGACGACGGTGGACGCGAATGGCCGGTATCGCTTCGACGCGCTTCCGGCCGGCGCATACGAGCTGCACGTCTCGACGCTGCGCCTCGATTCGCTCGGGCTCTACGTCCCGGACCGCGCCGTCACGATCGACGC
>DATEOG010000094.1:0-2069 GCA_035274345.1 Gemmatimonadaceae bacterium | reverse complement strand
CCGCTGGTTCGCCAGCACCCTCCGGACCCTGTAAGATCGTTGCTTGTGCGTCGCGCAAGCGAGGCCCGCCACCTTAGCTCAGTCGGCAGAGCGAATCACTCGTAATGATTAGGTCAAGGGTTCGATTCCCTTAGGTGGCTCCACACTCTTGATCCGCGTTTCGCCGCAGCTTCGAACGGGCTGCGTGAGCGTCGCGCCGGCTCAGCCGCCCCTCGTCTCCGACGTTTCGGGGGAGAGGACGCGGTCGAGTGCGCGGAGCGTGCGTGCGTCGGCGAGTTCGAGATGGCGGCGCATCGCGTCGCCGGCGCCGCGTGCGTCACCTCGCCGGACTGCGTCCAGGATCGCCTCGTGCTCCGCCACCGCGGCGATGTGATCGTACGAACCCGTGGCCGACTGCACTCGGAATCGCTCGATGTGTCCGCCGAGCACCGTGTACGACTCGAGCAGGAAGCGGTTGTCGGCTGCGGTGGCGAGGATCCGGTGGAATTCCTCGCCGGTCCGCCGGTGGCGACTTGCGCTGTCGCCCTCACGCCGTTGCTCGGCCAGGCACGCCTCCAGATCCGCCACGACGCGGGGGCGGTTGCGCTGCACCGCCAACTCGACCAGGCTCGCCTCGATCAGCAGCCGCGCCTCGCCCAGGCGCTGGATGTCGACGGGCTCCATGAGCGGCGTGGTCTGATACCCGCGCGGCGGCACCCGGGTCACGAGCCCCGAGAGCGCGAGCCGCGAGAGCGCCTCCCGCACGGGCGTCGGCGAGACGGCGAAGTCACGGGCCAGGGCGTTGATGCTGAGCGGCACGCCGGGCGGCAGGCTGCCGTCGGTGAGCTGGTCGAGCAGCGCGTCGTAGACGACGTCCGCGCGAGGTCGCCGGTCGGTGGGAGCGGTCATCGCCTCAGTGTGCAGGCACGTCGGCGTCACGCGCATACGTGAGTTTCACGCAGTGAAATGTGTCAGCCGATAACGGCGCGCTGCGGGCGCCGCGCCCGGCAGTGCGTACCGTGAGCACTCGTCCACCAGGCCGTCAGGCCGACACGAGAAGGGAAGCGACATGGTTTCACTGAGTGCGATCGCGGTCGCCGCTCCGTCCTCGGCTGCCATCCGGCTGGGCGGCGTGAGCAAGTCGTTCGCCTCCGCGTCGGGAGCGACGGTGCACGCGCTCGCGCCCATCGACCTGACCGTCGCCCGGGGGAGTTTCACGTCGGTCGTGGGCAGGTCCGGCTGCGGCAAGTCCACGCTTCTTCGCCTCGTGGCCGGGCTTGAGACGCCTTCCGGCGGGGAGGTGGCCATCGACGGCGCCGCCGTCTCGGGACCTGCAGCCAGCGTGCGGTACGTCTTCCAGAACTACGGCGAGTCGCTGCTGCCGTGGCTCACCGTCGGACAGAACGTGCGCTTCGGGCTCCGCCACGCCTACCGGCGCACGCGCGGCTCCAAGGCCGAGCAGCACGCCGAGGTCGAGCGGCTGCTCGACGAGGTGGGCCTGTCGGGGACCGCGGACCGCTATCCGTACGAACTGAGCGGCGGGATGCAGCAACGCGTGGCGATCGCGCGCGCCCTCGCGTCGCGGCCCAGCATCCTGCTGCTCGACGAGCCGTTCAGCGCCGTCGACGCACTGAGTCGCGCGACGCTGCAGGACCTGGTGCTGCGGGTGTGGCGCGAGCACGAGCTGACGGTGGTCTTCGTGACGCACGACATCGACGAGGCGCTGTATCTGAGTGATCGCGTCGTCGTTCTGGGGGCCGCGGGCCGCGGCATCCGACGCGATGTGCACGTCGGGCTCGAGCGCCCTCGCGACCAGGTCGCGACCCGTGAGAACGCGGAGTTCCTCGCGCTGCGCCGCGAGGTGCTCGGACTCGTCCTGGAGGAGGAGCGATGACCGCCCCCGCTCTGGCCCACGGCACCACCGCCTCCGCCGCGGACCGCTCGCCGGATCCCGACGCCGACGTGCCCATCGGGAGCGCCGCCGTCGGCGTGCCGCCCCTCGTGCGCGCCCGCGCGCCGTGGGGCGTCCGCTTCGCGCGCAGCCGCGCGATCGGTTGGACCCTCGTCGTGGCGCTCTTGGCGGCCTGGCA
>DATEOG010000093.1:0-10517 GCA_035274345.1 Gemmatimonadaceae bacterium | reverse complement strand
ACGACGCCCATGCCGCCGCGGCCGATCTCCCGGTCGAGCGAGTATTCGCCGGCGAGCGCTGATTGCAGGGCGATGAAATCGGTCATTCGGGGGTCCGGAGGTCAGGGGGCCGGGGTCCGGTGCAGCGCGGGGCGCGATGTGCCGGTTCGCGATGCGCTTGGGCTACATCAGTGGGCGAGTGGGGTGGCTACGGGGTAACACGTTCCTCCGCAGCGAACCCCGGCAGTCCCGCCACCCCGCGTTCTCCCACCGCTCGCTAGATTCCCACGCATGGCCGCAATGGGCGATCAGAGCACCTATTTCCGGAAAGGCTTCGGCCTCAAGGCCGACGTTCAGGGCGATCTGTCCGCCGATTACAACGGGCGGATCGTCGACGCGCTGCGCGAGCACGACTATGCGCTGACCGTCGAGGACGTCACGATCCGCCTCGCGCGGGAGTTCGGATTCTGCTACGGGGTGGAGCGCGCGGTGGAGTACGCCTACCAGACGCGGCGGAAGTTTCCCGATCGACGGCTGCTCCTCGTCGGTGAGATCATCCACAATCCGCACGTGAACTCGAAGCTCCGGAGCATGGGGATCGAGATCCTCGTCCCCGACGCCGACGGTACGTTCGATTTCTCGACCGTGCAAGCGGAAGACGTCGTCATCCTGCCGGCGTTCGGCGTGACGATGGCGGCGTTCGAGGCACTGCGAACGACGGGGTGCGTGCTCGTCGACACGACCTGCGGCTCGGTGCTGAACGTCTGGAAGCGCGTGGAGTCGTACGCGCGCGACGGCTTCACGGCGCTGATCCACGGCAAGCACTACCACGAGGAGACGCGCGCGACGGCGTCGCAGGTGCTCAAGTATCCGGGGGGCAGCTACCTCGTGGTGCGCGACATGTCCGAAGCGCGCGAGGTCTGCGACTACATCGAGGGGCGCGGCGATCGCGAGGCGTTTCTCGCCAAATACCGGAAGGCGGCGTCGCCCGGCTTCGATCCGGACGTGCACCTCAGGCGCGTCGGCGTGGCGAACCAGACGACGATGCTGGCCAAGGAATCGCTGGCGATCGGGGAGGAGGTCGGCAGCGCGATCCTGCGTGCACGGGGCGAAGAGGCGCGCGCGCGCGACTTCCGCACCTTCGACACGATCTGCAGTGCCACGCAGGAGCGTCAGGACGCGGTGATTGCGCTCTTGAAGGAGCCGCTCACCGCGATGATCGTCATCGGCGGGTTCAACTCCAGCAATACGATCTCGCTCGCCGCGCTCTGCGCGGAGCGCGTGCCGACGTACCACATCGAGGACGCGACGGGGATCGATCCCGAGTCGGGCACGGTGCACTTTCGCCGCGCGGGGGTGAAACACGTCGAGGCAACCGAGTCGGCATGGTTGCCGGCGAATGGCCCGGTGCGCGTTGGTGTGACCGCAGGAGCGAGCACACCGAACAACAAGATCGGCGAGACGGTGGCGCGCATACTCGCCACCCGCGGCCTGGTGCTGCAGACGGCGTGAGCGACGAGCGGCCGTTCACCGCGTACGTCGCGCTCGGCGATTCCATGTCGATCGATCTCTATCCCGCGCTCGACGCGGGAGAGATCGACGTGGCCGTGGCGCTGGAGCGGATCGCGGAGGCCGGCGCCGTCGCGCCGCTGGGCGCCGCGTCGCTGCTCCACCGCAACGACGACGTGCGCTGGCCGGAGGAGCAGGGCGCCGATCTCGCCTCGTACTATCCGGGCATCGCGTTCACCAACCTCGCCGCCGACGGCGCGACGATCGGCGACGTGTTCGGCGAGCAGATGCCGCGGGTCGAGGAGAGCGACGAGCGTACGCTCATCACGATCACCGCGGGTGGCAACGATCTGCTCAGCGCGTTCGCCAACCGGCCGCGCCGCTCGCTGCTCGAGTCGATCGCGCGCGATGTGGCTGAAGCATTCGAGTTCCTGCTCGACTCGGTGCGTCGCGCGCGGCCCAACGCGCTGATCCTGCTGACGACGATCTACGATCCGTCGGACCGTCTCGGGCGGATTCCCGGTGTGCTCGAGGGGGCGGGGGCGCTGCCGCTCCCGGTGCTCGACGGACTGAACGAGCGGATTCGCACGCTGGCGCGCGGTACGCCGGGAGTGCGACTCGCCGACGTGTACGCGCACTTCCTCGGACACGGCGCGAGCGTCGCACAGGCGGATCGCTGGTACTGGCGCCGCTCGCTCGTCGAGCCGAACGCGCAGGGCGCGCACGAGATTCGGTGTGTGTGGCGCGACGCGCTCGACGCCGCCTGACCGATGATCGCGGGCCTGCTGCTCGCGAGCGGCGCGAGCCGGCGCTTCGGGTCGAACAAGCTCGTCGCGCCGCTCGATGGCAGGCCTGTCGTGCGGTGGAGCGCGGAGGCGCTGGCAAGCGCCGTCGAGGAGACGTGGGTCGTGGTCTCGGCGCAATCGGCCGAGGTGCGTGAGGCGCTCGACGGACTCCCGGTGCGGTGGGTGGAGAACCGCGCGGCGCACGAAGGGATGGCGAGCTCGATCCGCGCCGGCATCGCAGCACTGCCACCGTCGGTGGAAGCGGCAGTGATCACGCTGGGAGACCAGCCGCTGATCGATGCCGACGTGATCCGGCGCGTCGTCGTCGCGTGGCGTGCCGCCCCCACGCCGCACGGCGCGGTCGTCACCGCGTACAAGGACGGTCGCGGACACCCGGTAGTGTTCGGTGCGGCACTCTTTCCCGGGCTGCTGGCGCTCGAGGGCGACCGGGGCGCGCGGGATCTGCTCGTCTCGCTCGGGGAGGCGGTGGCCGTCGTCGACGTGCCGCGAGCGCGACCGGTCGACGTGGACACGCCGGAGATGCTGGCGCTGCTCGCGCGCGGCGGCGGGCGAAGCAGCTGAATCCAGCTTGCGGGGCGCAGGGCGGCCCCTCAGCTTCGACTGAACTCCAGCCTCTGACGATGCATTCGCGACTCGCCGAGCTGTCCGACCATCTGGCGCATCAGCGCCGCACCCTGCTCGACGTTGCTTCCACCGTTCCGACCGAGCGCTGGCAGACCCGGCTCTCGGAGGATGCGTGGTCGGTGTCCGAGATCCTGGAGCACCTGCATCGCGTGGAGCGCGGGGCGGCGGCCGTCCTGGCGAAGCGCATCGCCAAGGCGCGCGAAGCCGGCCACCCCGCGGAAACCGAGACCAGCTCGGTCCTCGGGACCCTTGATCAGTTTCGGGTGTCTGACCTCGACCGCCGGCTGGTAGCGCCCGAGCTTGTCAGGCCGACGGAGAATCCGGATCGCGGAACCGTCGAAGGTTGGCTGGCGGAGTCGCGGGCGGCGCTCGACGCGGCGATCGCGAGCGGCGACGGGCTGGCACTGGGAAGCATCCGGCACACGCACCTGCGATTCGGCGAGCTCGATCTGTATCAGTGGCTTCTTTTCGTGGCCGAGCATGAGAAGCGGCACATCGCCCAGTTGCGCGAGGTCGCGCGGCAGCTCGTGCCGGCAGCCTGACGTCGCTCCGTTCGATCCCCCTCACACCACCGGAGACTCACCCACATGATTCGTCGTTCGCTCACCACGCTCTCGCTCCTTGCGCTCGCGGCGGCGCCGCTGGCGGCGCAGGGCACCGATGATCCAACGCACAAGGTCGCCGGCGGCGCGCTGCCCGCCGGCTGGATGGGCCGCACCGACCGCCCGACCGACAAGCTCACCGACGCCAAGTTCGTGGCGATGGGCTCGGGCTATCACGTCACGTCCGGTCCAGCGGCGATCTATTGGAATCCCAAGACGGTGACGAACGGGCCATTCGTCGCCTCGACCACCATCACGCAGACGAAGGCGCCGACGCACCCCGAGGCATACGGCATCTTCTTCATGGGCAAGGACCTCGACGCGCCAGGACAGAACTACGCGTATTTCATCGTACGTGGCGACGGGAAGTACCTCGTGAACCACCGCGCCGGCGCGGAGATCCACAAGATCATTCCGTGGACGGAGAACGCTGCGGTGAACAAGCAGGACGCGAGCGGCAAGGTCACGAACAAGCTGACGGTCGACGCGTCGAAGGCGGACTCGGTGCGCCTGCTCGTCAACGACAAGCAGGTCGCCGCGCTGCCGATGAACCATCTCGGCAAGACGGACGGTCTCGTCGGACTGCGCGTCAACCACAACCTCGACGTGCACATCGGCGACCTGACCGTCACGCCGAAGAAGTAAGCAGTGAGCTCACCCGGCGCCCCGGAGCCTCGCGCGAGCGAACGCTCCACGGGCGCCGTGTCGCTGAACCGGGCTCTCGGGCTCCGCGACCTGGTGCTGTTCAACCTGGTCGCGGTGCTCGGACTCCGATGGCTCGCGACGGCGGCCAAAGCGGGACCGAGCGCGATCGCGCTCTGGCTCCTCGCCGCGCTCTTCTTCTTCGTGCCGCAGGGACTCGTCGTCGGCGAGCTCGCGTCGCGCTTTCCCGAAGAAGGCGGCATCTACCAGTGGACCAAGCGCGCACTCGGCGAGCGCCACGGCTACGTGTGCGGCTGGTGCTACTGGATCAACAACGTCCTGTACTATCCCAACCTGCTGATGTCGGCGGCGGTCATCGCCACGTACGCCATCGGCAAGGGTGACAGCGCGATGGCGAGCAGCTGGGCGTACGTGCTGCCGGCCACGCTGCTCTGCCTGTGGCTCGCCGCGTGGCTCAACATCGTCGGCGTCGGCACGGGTAAGTGGCTGCAGAACGCGGGCGGGATCGGCACGTACGTGCCGGGCGTCATCATCGTGGCACTCGCGATCGCATTCGTCGCGACGGGACGGCCGTCGGCGAATCCCATCACGCCGAGCAGCGTCGTGCCCAACCTCGGCAGCCTGCAGGGGCTCAACCTGTGGGCCTCTATCGCCTTCGCGTTCGCGGGCCTCGAGCTCGCGAGCTCCATGGGCGGCGAGGTGCGCGACCCGCGCCGGACGCTTCCGCGCTCCGTGCTGGTCTCGGCGCCGCTGATTGCCGCGGCGTACGTGCTGGGCACGTGGGGTTTGCTGCGCATCGTACCCGCGGGGGACGTGAACATCGTCTCCGGGTTGCTGCAGAGCATCTCGAGCGGCGCGCGAACACTGAGCCCGGCGCTGTGGTGGCTCGCGCCCCTCGCTGCCGCGGCGTACACGCTGGGGAACGTCGGCGGCGTCGGCGCGTGGCTGACGGCACCGGCACGCGTCGCCTTCGCGATCGGGCTCGATCGGTACTTCCCGCCTGCATTCGGGAAAGTCCACCCGAAATGGAAGACACCGTACGTCGCGATCCTTGTGCAAGCGGCGCTCGCGACGGCCTTCCTGTTCGTGTCCGTGCTCGGCAAGGGGACGACGGTCGAGCGCGCGTACCTCGTCATCCTCGACACGCAGCTGTTGATCTACTTCATCCCGTACGTGTACCTGTTCATCTCCTTCCTGCTCCTGCGGCGCGTCGAGGCGCCACCAGACGCGGTGCGTGTTCCCGGCGGCGCGATCGGCGCACGAGCGATCGGCGTGAGTGGGCTGATCGTGACGCTGCTGGCGATGGCGATCGCCATGGTGCCGCCGGACGGCGAGACAAATCCGCTGCTGTTCGAGATGAAGGTGGTGGGTGGTGCGCTGGCGTTCGTGGCGCTGGGCGGAGTGGTGTATTGGCGGGGAAGGCTAGCGAAGCGGTGAGTTTGTGAGTTTGATGATGAGATGGTGAGGTGAACTGCCCATGCCACCCACGCTCCCAGTCGCGCGGCCATGACCGATCCGAGCCAGCTCCCCGGTCGTCGGTACAACGAGAAGGAGGTCGCGGACATCATCAAGCGCGCCTCCGAGTTCCAGCAGGTGGAGTCCACGGCCGAGTCGACGGCGGGGATGTCGCTCGCGGAGCTGGAGCAGGTCGCGCGCGAGGCGGGGCTCGATCCGGTGCTCGTACGTCGCGCCGCGGCCGACCTCGACACGCGCGTGACCGATCGGAAGCCATCGGCCTTCATCGGCGCGCCGACCAATCTCGTGCTCGAGCGGACGATCGACGGCGAGGTACCGACCGATGAATACGAGGCGCTCGTGCTCGAGATGCAGCGTGAGATCGGCGGCGTGGGCCAGGCGTCGATGCTGGGCCGCTCGCTCGTCTGGACGATGCAGGGTCACGACCGGCGGCGCGTGTCGACGCGCACCGTGCAGGTCACGGTGACACCGCGCAACGGGCGCACGACGATTCGGATGGAGGAGCCGCTCGGTCAGCTCGCCGGCGGGCTGTTCGGCGGCCTCATGGGCGGACTCGGGGGTGGCACTTCGGGGATCGCGATGGGGATCGGGATGGGGGTGTTCAACTCGGCTGCCGTCGCGGCGGCATTGATCGGCGGCTTCGTGACGGGGAGCTACGTGCTGGCGCGCACGATATTCGGCCGCACGGTGCGCAGTCGCGGTGAGCGGATGCAGCGGTTGATGTCGCGCCTCGCCGAACACGTATCGGCGACCGCAGTGCGCACCCCCGAGGTGAGCCGCCCCGCCGAGCGACCGGCGCTCGAGCGGGGCAGCTGAGCGCCGACCCTAGTCCTCCCGCGACTCGGGGTCGGGGCCGTTTCTCGGATCGTTGTTGAACGAGAAGCCCGATTTCTTCTCGGACGCCGCCCGTGCCGACGCTTCCCGCTCCGCCTGCTCGACCGCGAACTTCTCCCGGTCGCGTTCGGTGAGCCCGGACTTTTCGCGCTGGTCGTCCTTGTCCGCGCCACCCGATTCGGGACGATTGCTCTGGAAGTTGTTGCTGGCCTTGCCACCCATGCCGCGCTCCATCGATAGAGGTGCGTGGTTGGAAGTCAGGAAGTGTGCCGTCCAGCACTGTTTGCGATCAGACACTTCAGGATCGCGAAAATCCCGAACCGATCCCCGGACCCTGGGGTAGAGTCAGTCTAGCGACCGCTTCCGCCCTATATTCCAGCCATGCGTCTCCCCTCGCTCTCCGTCGCCGTCGGAGCGCTCCTGCTCGCCAGCCCTGTGCTGGCGCAGCGACCGACCTCGCGGCCCAAAATCACTCCGTCCGCGCCAGCTCCCGCGGCGCCGGCGCCGAGCACGATCGCACCCGCTCCCGGCTCGACCGGTCCGCTCGCCGGCTCGTCGACGATGGGATATCTGCAGGGCGTGGCGATCGACAGCATTCACGACACGCCCCTCGTCAACGCGATGATCCAGCTCTCGGGCACCGATCGCGTCGGCATCACCGACTCGCTCGGACGCTTCCTCGTCGACAGCATCACGCCGGGGAGCTACAAGGTCGACGTCGACCATCCGATTCTCGACACGCTCGGCATCATGCTCAGCACCGCGCCGATGCAGTTCGTCGCGAACGAGGTGACGCGCGTCGTGATCGCGATACCGAGCCAGGAGTTCCTCGCGGGACGCTTCTGCACGCCCGCGCGCCGCGCGCTGGGACCGGGGGTGCTCGCGGGCCGCGTCCGTGAGCCGGACAGCGAGGTCGCAGCGGTTGGAGCGCGCGTGTCGCTCGTGTGGTACGATCCCGATCCGCCGATCGTGGCAGGCGTGCCGGTGAAGATCAAGAAAGCGCCTCGCGTGCGTGAGGCGACCGTCGGCGAGGACGGCACCTACCGGCTGTGCGGGCTTCCCGAGAAGTACGAGGGGAAGCTGCAGGCGCAGCGCAAGGACGGGGGCACGACGGCCGAAGTATCGATCACGCAGGAAGACGGCCTGCTCGCGCTGCGCAGCATGAGTGTGTCGCCCCTCCCGGTGGCGGCGGGTACCGACAGCGCCGGCAAGCCGAAACCGGCCCTCGCGAAGGGCTCCGCGAGAGTGCTCGGGCGTGTCGTCAACAACCGCGGCGCCCCCGTGGGGAACGCGCGCGTGACGCTGAACGGCACCGGCGCCGCGACGCTCACACGTGAAAACGGCGAGTTCGTGCTCGACTCGCTGCCCGCCGGCACTCAGGCGGTCACCGTGCGGCACCTCGGCTACGCGCAGACCGAAAAGACGGTCGAGCTCTCGTCGCGCACGCCGGCGCGTGTCACCGTGGAAATGGGACCGTACGTGCCGGTGCTCGAGACGCGCGAGGTCGTGTCGCGGCAGGAACAGGGTCTCGAGCGCGTGGGCTGGACGACGCGCAAGCGCGGCGCATCGACCGGTTACTTCATCGGGCCCGAACAGATCGAGGCGCGCAGGGCGACGCAGTTCACCGACCTGCTGACGACGACGCCGGGCATCCGCGTTCAGGGCACGATGGGGCGCATGTCGATCTCGGCTACGCGGACGGCGGGTCGCGCCGGCTGCGTGAACGTGTACGTGGACGGGTCGCGCTGGCAGCAGCTCGAGGCGGGCGACCTCGACTCGTTCGTCCGGGCGCAGGACGTTGCGGCGATCGAGGTGTACCCGGGCGGCGGCTCGATGCCCGTCGAGTTCCAATCGCTGGGCGGCGACTGCGCCGCCGTGGTCGTGTGGACGAAGCTCAACGTCAACCGCAGGGCCAAGTGATCGAAACTCCGATCGTGCACCACTCGTTCACCTTCGCGCTCGGGCCGCTGAAGCTCACCGGGTTCGGCATCGCGATGATGGCCGCGTTCGGCGTGGCGCACTTCGTCGCGCAGACGGTGCTGCGACAGCGCGGCGACGACGACGAGATCATGAACGACGTGACGTTCGCCGCGCTCGTCGGCACGATCGTCGGAGGGAAGGTGTACTTCGCGATCAACGAGTCGATCGCCGGACGTGCCTTCACCGACGCGCTGTTCAGCCGCGCGGGGTTCGTGTACTGGGGCGGCTTCATCGGCTCCGTGCTGCTGTCATGGCTCGTGATCCGCTGGCGCAAGCAGAACTTCCTGCGCGTCGCGGACGGTGCGGCGGTGGGCATCGCGGCGGGCTACGCGATCGGCCGGACCGGATGCTGGGCCGTCGGCGACGACTACGGTCGCCCGTGGAACGGGCCGCTCGCCGTCGCGTTTCCGGAGGGCATGCCGGCCTCGAACGTCGCCAACATGAACGCGGAGTTCCATGCGAACCTG
This sequence comes from Gemmatimonadaceae bacterium, assembly GCA_035274345.1. Classification (GTDB taxonomy): domain Bacteria; phylum Gemmatimonadota; class Gemmatimonadetes; order Gemmatimonadales; family Gemmatimonadaceae; genus AG11. The sequence continues at coordinate 1,577 of DATEOG010000093.1, read as the reverse complement.
CCCGCCACGATGTCCCCCGACACGATCGTGAGCGTGTATCCCACCCAGCTGCTCGAGGTCACGCTCGGCATCGTGATGTTCTGGGTGCTCTGGCGGCTGCGGAAGCACGAGCACGGTGCGGGCTGGCTGTTCGGCATGTACTGCGTCCTCGCCGGTGTCGAGCGGTTCATCGTCGAGTTCTTCCGCGCGAAGGGCGACGTCGTCGGGCCGCTCACGTCGGCGCAGTGGGTCGCGCTGGCGATCGCCACGCTCGGTGCGCTCCTGATCACCACCCGCCGCGGCGCGACGACGCTCGCCGTCGCTCGCTGAGCGCCGCTCTCACCGCATCACGATGACGACCACACTTCGCGCGCGCCCCGACGTTTCCGAGTATGCGCCGTTCTACCATGGCTACGTGCAGGCGGTCCCCGAGGGCGACATCGTCGAGCTCCTCCGCTCGGGGGGACAGGAGCTGGTGGAGGCGGTCGGCCGGATTCCGGAAGATCGAGGCGGCTTCCGCTACGGTCCGGAGAAGTGGTCGATCCGCGAGGTGCTCGGCCATCTGATCGACGCCGAGCGGATCTTCGCCTATCGCGCGCTGCGCGTGGGTCGCGGTGACCGCACGCCGCTCGCATCGTTCGACGAGAACGACTACGTGCGGACGGCCGGCTCCGACGCGCGAACGATCGCCGACCTCGCACGCGAGCTCCGCACGGTCCGCGAGGCGACGGTGCAGCTGTTCGAATCGCTACCGGACGACGCGTGGGGACAGCGCGGGGTCGCGAGCGGCAAGGAGGTGAGTCTGCGGGCGCTGGCGTACATCACGGCGGGGCACGCCAGACATCATCTGCGGATACTGCACGAGAGGTACGCGATCTAGCTGATGAACTGCCACGGACGGTACCCTGTATTCGAGTACCACGCACCGGGTAGCGGGCAGAAGCTTCCGGAAATCTCTCCGGATCGCGACCTCACAGGCTTCCATTCCCGAGTGGCCGACCGGATTTCCGGGAGCGTCCAACGCGCACCAGGTACGAGCTACGTGAGTACCCGGAACGCGCAGTGGTCGTTCAATCGATGATGCAGCACCCGAGCGCGCAATCGATCCACACCGGATCCCTGGGCGGCGCGAACATCATCAGGTTCGAGCGCTGCACCGAATCCGCTGCCGCGGGCGAGTTGGCGCAGGTGTAGAAGTTGGCGCGATTCACGCGGCCGCGGCGAAATGGGTGGTTGCACGCGCGGAAGGTGCCCGTGCCGAAGCTGGTATGCCGCCGTGCGCCGGGTGTCGTGTCGAGCTCCTCGAAGCGCCAGGTTCCGTTCGGCCCCGCACCGGGGAGCACGATGAGGTAGTACTCGAGGTTGCGCTCCGGCTTGAACCCGTAGCGGTCTTCCACGAGGTCGCCGCGATTGATCGCACGCACCGCGACGACGCCGTTCGCCGGAACCGTGGCGGCGCTGATCGAATCCTGTCCGTCCACCGCGTCGACTCGCACGCGCGTGAGCCGCGCCGGGTTCTCTCCACTGCATCCCGGATTGCCCTTGCATTGCCGCTCCCGCTCGGCCCCACCGCCCCATCTGAGCCGCTGCACGAACTG
>DATEOG010000092.1:0-5993 GCA_035274345.1 Gemmatimonadaceae bacterium | reverse complement strand
CGAGGGGGCCGTAGTGACAGTGCACCACGTCGAACGGGCCCTCGCCGCCCAGCGCGCCGAGCATGCGCACGAGCGCGCCCCACCCGCCCGCGGCGCGCGCGTGGCTCGGACGCAGCATGCGCAGGAACGCACCCGGGGCCGCTCGGCCGTGCCGCTCTTTCGGCGGTGCCGCGCTCTCGTCCCTGATCACGCGTACCCGCGACGTCAGTCCGTGGCGCGTCACCAGCTCGTGCACCGTTCCCGGATTGGCCTCGTCGAGAGTGAAGACACGCACGTCGTGTCCCCGCTCCACGAGGCCGGCGATCTGCCGGAGGATGAACGTCTCCGACAGCTCCGGAAACGAGGGAACGAAGCAGGCGATTCTCAGCGCGATCCTCGACTTCGCTCGGGACGACAACGAGTGCAGCTCCCTCGACTTCGCTCGGGATGACAGCGAGTGCAGATTTCTCGACTTCGCTCGGGATGACGGGGCCGTGGGCGACGTCATCTGGTATCTTGAGCCATCGCGAAGGGCGCTGCAGAAGCTGCGGCGTGCTCCAAAGGTAACCGAGAAACCATCACCGGGACGATCGATGCTCGCTCGGCTCCGCGGTCTGCTCCATCCACGTACGGCGCGCATGCAGCGGCTGCGCCATCCCTCGCTTGACCGGCTGCTCCGCACGACGCCCGTCAGCGACCATTGGGGGTGGGATCGCGGCAAGCCGGTGGACCGGTACTACATCGAGCAGTTTTTGACGGAGCACGCCGCCGATATGCGCGGCCGCGTCCTCGAGGTGAAGGACTCCGAGTACTCCCGTCGGTTCGCTCGCGGTGCGACGCGGCTGGACGTGCTGGACCTCGACGCCTCGAACCCGAACGCCACCATCGTCGCCGACCTGTCCGTCGGCGACGGCATTCCGGCCGATGCGTTCGACTGCTTCGTCATCACGCAGACGTTGCAGTTCATCTACGAGGTTCACGCGGCGATCGTCCAGTGCCACCGGCTGCTCGCGCCGGGCGGCGTGCTGCTCGCCACGGTGCCGGTGGTCAGTCGCATCGCGCACGACGACGGGCTGGAGTGGGACTACTGGCGGTTCACGGCTGCGTCGTGCCACCGCCTGTTCGGCGACGTGTTCGGTGCGCAGCAGATCTCCGTTCGCACGTGGGGCAACGTGCTCGCGGGAGTCGCCTTTCTGCGCGGCACGGCGTTCGAGGAGATCCCGCGCCGCAAGCTCGACGTGAACGATCCGTACTTCCCGATCCTCGTCACGGTGCGCGCAGTGAAGGAAGGGGTGCGCGGTTGACGACGCCGGCGCTCGGCATCGTCGTCCCGACGTTGAATCGGCGCGAATCGGTGCTCCGCCTCCTGCACGCGCTCGAATCCCAGACCGCGAGCGATTTCGAGGTCGTGGTCGTGGTGGACGGCTCGACGGACGGCACGGCCGAGGCGGTGGACGCGTATCGCGCGCCGTACGAGCTGCGTCGCGTATCGCTGCAGCGATCCGGGCTGGCGGCGGCGCGCAACGCGGGTGCGCGGGCCACCTCCGCGCCGATCGTGCAGTTCCTCGACGACGACATGGAGCCGTCGCCGGGAATGGTTGCCGCACATCTGGCGAGGCAGCGTCGCGGCGACGCGCTCGGCGTCGTCGGCGCCGCACCCATCGTCGTCCCAGCAGGCGCCTCGCCGATTGTGCGCTACCGCGCCCGCGGGTTTGGGCGGAAGCTCGACCGGCTCGCCGGCCGGCGCGACGCGCTCGAGTTCAACGACGTCTACGGAGGCAACGTGTCGTTCGGGCGCGAGACGCTGCTCGCCGCGGGCGGCTACGACGAGACCTTTCGCGTGTACGGCCACGAGGACTACGAGCTGTCGCTCCGCCTCACGCGCGCGGGGCATCGCTTCGCGTACGAGCCGGACGCCCTCGCGCAGCAGTACTACGACAAGACGCTCCGCGAGCTCGCCGCCGACGTCGAGTCGGAGGGGCGCACCGCCGTCGCATTCGCGCGCAAGCATCCCGACGTGCTTTCGGCGCTCCAGCTCGGGGGACTTCACAAGCGCTCGATGTCGGTCCGCGCTCGCCTCTGCCTGCTCGCGTGGCTCGACTCGCTGACGGGTGGCATCGGCGAGCGGCTGCTCGCCAACGTGGAGCGCACGGAGCTGGCCACGCCCGCGTCGAGCGACGCGGAACGATTCGCGCGATACGACACGCTGTTCGACATTCTCTACTGGCTCGGAGCGGAGCGCGCGCTGCGCACTCCGGCCACGCCATGGTGGGACGCCGCCATACGGCGCGTCGATCGCTGGCTAGGAGAGGAGGCCGCTTCAACAGCGACAGATTGACGCGGAGGCCGCGGAGGGGCACTGCGAGAACGCGCAGCAGCTCCCGTTGTCATTCCGAGCGAGCGCAGCGAGTCGAGGAATCTGGACCTGTTCGAAGTGCAGATCCCTCGACTTCGCGCTGCGCGCTTCGCTCGGGATGACGGCTGCCTGGGGTCGGCATTCAGCCGGTCGGTGCGCCACGGCCTTGCTCGGTCCTCCGCGCGCTTGCCGTGCAATCTCCGCGATCTCCGCGTCAATCTGTTGCAGTCGCAGCAGCGGTTCAGTTACAGCGCCCGATCCGATCCGCTCGGAAAGCTCACGGTGAACGGGCAGTGCACCATGGAGCCGGCCGAGGCACCGAGCCCGCGTGATGCGTCATCGAGCACCTCGACGTCGAACGCCGTCACCTCGTCGATCGGCTTGCCGATGGCGTGGCTCATCCAGAGCGTCACGCCGTAGGTGCCCGACGTCAGATTGAGCGCGCCGATGTCGAATCGAATCGCGTTGCGCCCGGGGGCGAGCGTCATCGGTACGCCCCGCTCGATGATGTCGGCGACGAGCAGCATCACCCCGGTCTGACTGCGCAGCACGACCGCCACCGATGCAACGGTCTGCGCGACGGGCGACTCGATGTCAATGTCGAACCGCACCGGACCGCCTGGTCGCGGCACGCGCCCCGGCTCGTCGGGGATCTCGTAGCGCACCCGCGCGAACCGCGCCTCGCCGGAGCCGCGGCGCGGCGCATCAGCGAGCTCGATCCACTGTGCCGGAGGGGCACCCGTGCCGCCGCGAGCCAGGTATCCCGCCACGACCACCGCACTCGGTCCGCTCTCCGCCACGCGGCCGTCTTCCAGCAACAGCGCGCGGGTACACAGTCGCATCACCGCATCCATGTTGTGGCTCACGAAGACGACCGTGCGTCCCGACGCCGCAACGTCGCCCATCTTGCCGAGACACTTCCGCTGGAACGCCGCGTCGCCCACGGCGAGCACCTCGTCCACCAGCAGCACCTCGGGCTCGAGGTGCGCCGCCACGGCGAAGGCGAGCCGCAGGTACATGCCGCTCGAATAGCGTTTCACCGGCGTGTCGAGGAACCGCTCGACTTCGGCGAACGCGACGATCTCGTCGAACTTGCGCTCGATCTCCCAGCCGCGCATGCCGAGGATCGCGCCGTTGAGAAACACGTTCTCCCGGCCGGTGAGATCCGGATGGAACCCTGTGCCCACCTCCAGCAGAGAGCCCACCCGGCCGTGGATCTCGGCGCGCCCCGTCGTCGGCGTGGTGACGCGCGACAGCAGCTTGAGCAGGGTGCTCTTCCCTGCGCCGTTCGCACCGATCAGTCCCACCGCCTCTCCTTCGGCGATCTCGAACGACGCGTCGCGGAGCGCCCAGAGCTCGCGATCGTCCGTCTGCGCCCCGCCCCGGCGAATCGTCCGCATCAACTCTCCCACGGACTCCACGACGGACTCGCGCAGCGTCCGATCGCGCCGCAGCGTGCGTCCCAGCTCGTAGCGCTTGCCGAGCCCCATCGCGCGGATCGCCGGCGTCATGCCGCGCTCAGACGATGTCGGCGAACGACTGCTCCGTCCGCCGGAAGAAGAGCGAGCCAGAGACAAGAAGCACTACCGCCACGACGCACGACGCGACGACGCTCGCGCTCGACGGCACCGGCGTTCCGAGCAGCGCCCACCGGAAGCCGTCCACCACGGCGACCATCGGGTTGAGCGCATAGATAGTCCGCCACGGCTCGCCGAGCAGGGTGCTGGGGTAGGCGATCGGCGTGGCGAACAGCCAGAGCTGCGCGAGAAATGGCACCGCGTAGCGCACGTCCCGATACAGCACGTTCAGCGCGGCCAGCCAGAGCCCCACTCCGAGCGTCGCCGCGAACGCGAGCACGAAGAACGGCACGATGCCGATCCAGCTCGCGGTCGGTGCCACGCGGTACGCGATGAGGAACACGAGCAGGAGCAGAAACGCGAGCACGAAGTCGAGCGCGCCCGCCAGCACCGTGGCGAGCGGAATGGCGAGCCGCGGGAAGTACACCTTCGTGACGAGGTTCTGGCTGAGCACCACGCTGCTGGCCGATTGCGTGAGCCCGTTGGCGAAGAACGTCCACGGCACGAGCGCGGCGAGTGCGAACAGCGGGTACGGCACCCCTTGCGACGGCACCTTCGCCAGTCGTCCGAAGAAGAGGCTGAACACGAGCATCGTGGCGAGCGGCTGAATGATCGCCCACGCGACGCCGAGCAGCGTCTGCTTGTAGCGCACCTTCACGTCGCGCCACGTGAGGAAGTAGACCAGCTCGCGCTGCGCCCACAGCTCGCCGAGCGCGAATTTGGGCCAGCGCGACGGCGGCTCGATGATCGTCCATCGGGCGGGGGTGTCGCTCATCGCGCGCGCCCGCTCGCCGGGAGTCGGTCGAGCCAGCGGAGCACCGCGGTCGCGAGCCCGATGCGCCTGTCAGACCACGAGTGATCCGTCGCCGCGTGCAGCGTCGTGACGCGCGCATTGCCGAGCCGGCGCAGCGCGAGCACGAGAGAGTCGGAGTGTGGCGCCAACCCATCGTCGGACGAGAGTACGAGGAGCGGCAGCCGCGAGAGCCCTCTCGCCGCGTCGCGAAGCCGTCGTCGCGCTGCACCGATGACCAGATCATGCGCGAACGTCTCCGCGGTGCCGCCCGCGAGCGACTCCATGTTTTCGCGCATCAACGGCACGGCGAGGCTCTCCGGCATCGCGCCGACCACGCCCATGTCCGCGAGGGAGATCAGTACGGCACCGCGCAGCCGCGCGTCGCGCGAGGCGGCGATCGCCGCCGCCCAGCCTCCCATGCTGTGCCCCCCGAGCACGAGACGCGTCGTGTCCACGGACAGTGCGCGCGCGTTCGACGTATCGCGCAGGTAGGCCAGCACCGCCGCCGCGTCTTCCACAGCATGGTCGAAGGTGAAGTTGCCCGGGCTTCCCCACGAGCCGCGGTAGTTGAAGGTGACGGCGTTCCAGCCGGCGCGCCGCAACGCCTGCGCGAGGTCGTGCCCCTTCTCGTTGCCGGGCAGCCCGTGGCAGAACACGAACGTCGGGTGCGTGCCGGGGCCGGCGGCCAGCATCGCGACGCCGTTGATGTGCACGCCGCCCGACGGAATGTGCAGCACCTCCATCCGCGCCGGATGCTTCGCGTCGCGCGGCGGGTCGACGAACACCGCCTTCGGCACCCCTTGGGCGCCGAGCGTCGAGGCGAGGAGCATGCTGGCGATCAGGAACGGTACGCGCATCGGTCCTCGAGTCGAGATTGACGAAGGGCACTCTGCCGACCCCGGCAGGCGTCATTCTACCCGACCGGCCACCCTCGACGCCACCGCCGGAGAGCGCAACGTGTCGAGGGGAAACCGGGGCTGTAGCGCGCAGGGACGCTCGCAGCGTTGCCGCCTGAAGCTTCTGGTTGCGGACGCCGACCGTCGGAGGTGAGCATTGTGGCATGCGAGAGCAAGGCGACCGAGGCCGACTCACGCCGGCACTGCTCGCCATGCCGGCGCCGCGCGCGGTGCGCGTGATCGCGCGCGGGCTCCTCGACGATGTGCTCGCGGTACACGAGCGGTTCGAGAAGGACGAGGAAAACGCGCTGCACGACCTGCGCGTGGCGCTGCGACGTCTGCGCTCGTGGATGCGCGCGTTCCGCCCCGAGCTGTCGGACACCGTGAAGGGC
>DATEOG010000091.1:0-4296 GCA_035274345.1 Gemmatimonadaceae bacterium | reverse complement strand
GGATTCGCTGCTCGACGAGGAAGTCCCAGATCGGCTGGAAGCGCGCGTCGTCGATCTGGACGTAGCGCCCCTGTGAATCCTTCACGTCCATGCCGATGTCCTTCCACACCTTCACCCCTTTCGCCCCAGCGGCGATCTGCTCGCGCAGCCGCGCGATGGTGCTCGGGATGAAGTCCGGCTCCTCGAGCCTGAAGGGATCGAAGGTCGCGACGAGGAAGAAGCGGTCCGGATGCGCGGCGCGGAGCGCGAGGAAGTCGCGCCACTTCTCGTCGATCTGCCGTTCGGCGCCGGTGACGTCCACGAGCACGGCGCGCGCATTCCACGCCTCGAGTGCGGGCACCAGGTCGGGATGATTCGTGCGGTAGTGTGCGTGGACGTCGATCTTGGGAATGGCGCGGATGTCCACCTGGTCGGCCGCGCTCTCGCGCGCGCGTCCTCCGGCGCACGCGCCGAGCATCACGAGCGACGCAGCGATGGTTGCGGCACGCACGACCGTCATGCACTCACCTCAGATTCTGATGAACAGCTTCCGGCGGTACATCCAGCACAGCATCAGCCAGAAGATCACTAGCGACGCGCCACCTACAAAGACGGGCTCGTACACGGCGCCGAACGCCTGGAAGAATCCCCGGCCGAGATGCGTCCGCAGCGCCTCCGCCGTGTAGTGCTCGGCGACGTGCACGATGACGTACATCGCGATGGAGTTCATGCCGACGACGAGGAAGGGGAAGCTCCAGCGTCGCCAGGCCCGCAGGTCGATCATCCAATAGAAGAGGGCGAGGAAGAGCGTCGCCCAGCCGGCGCTGAAGATCGCCCACGAAGGCGTCCAGATGCGCTTCACCAGCGGACAGATGCCGGCGAGGTGCAGCGCCGCGCCGAGCGCGATCCCGGCCGCCCCGTAGAGGACGAGCGTGCGCAGCTTGTCGCGCTGGCTCGTCGTGCTGCGGAGCAGCCCGCCGGCGAGCAGCCCGAAGATCATCGTCGCCAGCGAAGGGACGAAGTTGAGTGTCGTGTAGCCGCCGCGGTTGTAGACGAACGGGCTTTCGCGCGGGAAGAGATTGAGGAACCACTGGTCCGCGCGATTCGCCAGATTGGTGTTCTTGTCCCAATGCGCAGCGAAGCCCTGCAGGTGATGCGGCCAGTCGGCCGGCACTCCGACGAGCGCGGTATCGAATCCCGCCGGCGGCAACGGGTAGAGCGCGAATGCCAGCCAGGTGGCGGCGAGCACGCCACCCGCGGCCACCCACTGCGTGCGTGGACGTGCGTGCGCGAGCAGGAAGAGGAAGACGTAGCCGAGGCCGATCTGGGTCAGCACGTCCTCGAAGGTGAAGTACGTCAGCGGCCTCCCCTGCGAGCGGAGGAAGATGCCGAGCAGGACGAGGATCAACGCGCGGCGCACGGCATGGCCGAGCTGCCCGGCAAACGGCTCACCGCGGGCGCGGCGACTCGCCACCGAGAAGGGGAGCGCGACACCGACCATGAACATGAACGAGGGCTGGATCAGGTCCCACGGGACGAAGCCGGTCCACGGGACGTGATCGAGCCCGAACGCGAGCCACTGCGCGACTTTGCTGTTCGGGAACTGGCCGGCGACCGCCGGGATCCGCATGATCTCAGACGCCATGAACAGCATCGTGAGGCCGCGGAACACGTCGAGCGAGGCGAGACGAGGGGCGGGCTCGAGCGCGGGCGCGGCCGGTGCGCGATGTGCGGAGACGTCGGCACGCGGCTGCAGCGGGGCGGACGGCGCGTGGGTAATCTCCATGCGACCTCTCGAAGCGGGATGACGAGGGGGCGGTGCGCCTCGACCGGGCGCCCCGCGAGCGAAGATCGCGCACGCCACGCCCCGCGGAAAGATTGGCGCGAAGGGTGCTACGGCCCAGTCCGAGTGCGCCGATGGCACGCAATCGCGCAGTCGTGGCCCCTGTCCAGATTCCCATCCCCCGAATGAACGTACTGTTGGAGCGCGGACGCTCGTTGTTCGCACGACCTCAGCCATCGCAGGATTTCCTCGCCGGCCCGATCCGCGGTGAGCTGCTCGGCCCCGATCGCCTGTCTGAACGCGCGCGGTCCCTCGCGCGCGCCCAGGTCGTGCGGCCCTTCGACGAAGGGACGCGCCGCACGCCGCTGCTGAGCCGGCTTGATGTGAGCCGGCGCGTCGTATCCGAGGCGTACACGCGGCTGCTCGCTGCGTCCGGCGCCGGCACCGACGTCGGTCCGGCCGGCGACTGGCTCCTCGACAACTACCACGTCGTCGAAGAGCACATTCGCGAGGTGCGCGAGAGCCTGCCGCGGAGCTACTACGGCGAGCTGCCCGAGCTCGCGCGCGGACCGCTGGCCGGCTACCCACGCGTGTACGAGATCGCCATCACGCTGATCAGCCACACCGAAGCGCGCATCGACAGCGCGAACGTGGAGCTGTTCGTCGCCGCGTTCCAGGAGGTGACGGAGCTCACGATCGGCGAGCTGTGGGCGGTGCCGGCAATGCTCCGCATCGCGCTGATCGAGAGCGTGCGACGAATGGCGCTCCGCACGATCCAGCGACTGGCCGACGTGGAGGAGGCCGATCGCTGGGCCGCGCGGGTGATCGAGAGCACGACAGCGAACAGCTCGGAGGCGCTGAACGAGTTCCTCACCTCGCATCCGCCCTTCACGCCCGGCTTCGTGTCGCGCTTCCTGCGACAGATCCGCATTTCGGAGCACTCGGCGCCCCTCGCCTGGCTCGAGCCGTGGATGGGCGAGGAGGGGGTGAGCGCAGAGGACGCCGCCGCTCGCGCGAACGAGCGCCTCGCGCTCACGCAGGTGATGACGGCGAACAGCATCACGAGCCTGCGCGCCATCGGCCGTCTCGACTGGAAGTCGTTCGTCGAGCGGCAGAGTGCCCTCGAGCGGACGCTGCGCCAGGATCCCGCCGAGGTGTACGCGGCCATGACGTATGCGACGCGCGACGCGTACCGGCACGTCGTCGAGCGGATCGCCAAGCGTACGGCGCGATCGGAGGTCGAGATCGCCGACATGGCCATCAAGCTCGCCGCGGTGGGAGGGTTGGAGTCGCCGTCCGACCCGGCGCGCGGGCACGTGGGTTATTACCTCGTGGATGCCGGACTGCCCGCGCTGGAGGAGGAGACCGGCTACCGGCCGCGCTTCCGCGAAGGAGTGATCCGGTGGATGGTGCGCCACCCGAACGTGGTGTTCATCGGCGGGGCCGTCCTGTGCACGGTCGCCGCGATCGCGGCGGTGTTCTGGCTCTCGGGCGTGGGCACCCATGCGGGATGGCGGACGTCGCTCCTCGTGTTGCTGTTCAGCTTCATCCCCGCGAACTCGATCGCCATCGGCGCGGTGCATCAGTTCATCACGGGGATCCTCCCGCCGAGGATCCTTCCGAAGCTCGAGCTGCACGCACGTGGCGGGGTTCCACCCGAGCTCCGCACCGTGGTCGTCGTGCCCACGCTGTTCGGCAATGTCGAGGCGGTGCACGAGACGCTGGAACGCATCGAGGTCCGCTTCCTCGCCAACCGCGAGCCGAACCTGCACTTCGCCGTGCTCAGCGATTTCTCCGACTCGGACACCGAGAAGCGGCCCGAGGACGACGCGATCGTCGAAGCGGCAGTGGAGGGCGTGCGCGCACTCAATGCGCGGTATGCGGAGGGACGCGAGGACGAGTTCTACCTGTTCCATCGCCCGCGGCTCTGGAATCCACGCGAGGGCGTGTGGATGGGCTGGGAGCGCAAGCGCGGCAAGCTGGCCGAGTTCAACCGGTTCGTGCGCGGGGGCGCGGCCGACGCGTTCTCCGTGATCATCGGGGACGTCGAGGTGCTGCGCAGCGCGAAGTACGCCATCACGCTGGACGACGACACGGTGCTCCCGCCCGACTCGGCGCCGCTGCTGGTCGGCGCGATCGCGCATCCGCTCAACCGCGCCGTGTACGACGCGACGCGCGGGCGCGTGGTGCGCGGCTTCGGCATCGTGCAGCCGCGCGTCGGCGTGTCGCTGCCGAGCGCGTACCGGTCGCGCTTCGCCGCGATCCACTCGGGGCATCCGGGGGTGGACCCGTACACCACGGCGGTGTCGGACCTGTACCAGGACCTCTACGGCGAAGGGAGCTTCACCGGCAAGGGGATCTACGACATCAACACCTTCGAGGAAGCGACGCGTGGTCGCTTCCCGGAAGACACGCTGCTCTCGCACGACCTCATCGAGGGCAACTACGCGCGCGCCGCGCTCGCCACCGACATCGAGGTGTTCGACGACTACCCGACGCGCTACCTGTCGTACGCGCAGCGGAAGCATCGGTGG
>DATEOG010000090.1:0-5401 GCA_035274345.1 Gemmatimonadaceae bacterium | reverse complement strand
GCGCGCCGCGCGTCGTCGCCGACGAGTCGCGCGATGCGCTCCTCCCATTCGGCGAGCTCTTCCTCGGTGAAGGCGTTGCCGAGGGAGATCATCGGCACGAGGTGCGTGTGCTTGGCGAGCGCGCTCGCGGGCTCCGCGCCGACGCGCAACGTGGGCGAGTCCGGGGTGCGCAGGTCCGGGTGCTCGCGCTCGATCGCCTGCAGCTCGCGGAAGAGGCGGTCGTATTCCGCGTCCGAGAGCGCCGGCCGATCGAGCACGTAGTAGTCGTACGAGGCCTGGTGCAGCAGCGAGCGCAGCTCAGCCGCGCGCCGCTCAGGGGTGGTCGAGGCCATCGGCGCCCGTGTCAGCCCTTGGCTTCCTCTTCCAGCACCTGCATGGCGACGGTCACGAGTCGCTCGAGCTCTTCGTCGGCGGCGCGGGGAAGAAGCGTTTCGGCCCAGCTCTGCTCCTCGCCCTTGGCGTAGCGGTCGAGGAGGCGGCGCATGAAGCCGACGAGCGCGACGCGCTGCAGCTCGGCGCGGCGCTGCGCCACCGCGACGTCCTTCTGGCTGCGGACCAGCGTCTCGAAGCGGTGTGCGTTGCGGAGCGCCTTCGCGGTGAGCGACGCGACCGTCTGCGAGAAGCGCACGTCCGCGTCGCTGAACGGCTCGGCTTCGCGCTCCGTGCGCAGAAAGATCGCGCCGATCACCGAGCCCTCCCACCGAATGGGGAGCACCACGATCGACCGCACGTTCCGCATCTCGAAGGTGGATTTGATGCTCTGGAACTGCGGATCGTTCGCCGCGTCGGGGATGAACACCGTCTCGCCGCTCTCGAAGGCGCGCTTCAGCTCCGGATAGCGGTTCAGGTCGACGAGCAGGTTACGGATCGTCGGATCTTCGTAGCTCGCGACGAGCCGCACCTCGTCTCTGTCGCCCGAGAGAAAGATCGAGCAGCGATCGAGGCCGAACGACTCGCCGAGCTTGCGTGCGATCGTCTGGAGGACGTCGACGAAGTGGAGCGACGACGAGACCTCTTGCAGGATGTCGACGATGGCCGCGAGGTGGTCGCGCTCCCGCTCGACGACGGCAAGGCGGGCGTGCAGCCGCGCCAGCTCGTCACCCGGAGACGGCGGCTCCGTGCTCTGGTGCGGAGGGTCGAGCTGCGGCGGGAGTGCGTGCGTCGGCTCCATCCTTCTGGGCTAGGTGCTCGTTGAATTCGGTTCCGTCGAAGCGGATGACGCGGTTGCGGCCCATCTCCTTCGCAACGTACAGCGCGTCGTCGGCCGCCCGCACCAGCGAGTCGCACTCCTTGATCTTGGGGTGCGGCCAGCCGGAGACGCCGAAGCTCGCCGTGCGAGAGAGCGAGCCGCCGGGGAAGGAGAATGTATGCCCCTCGATACGTTTGCGCACCCTTTCAGCGAACGTCATTGCCGCGTCGAGGACCGTGCCGGGGAGCAGCAGCATGAACTCCTCGCCGCCGTACCGCCCGACGCGATCGATCTCGCGCGCTTCGTCCTTGAGGATGACCGACAGCTGCTTCAACACCTCGTCGCCCGCCTGATGGCCGTGGGTGTCGTTGACGCTCTTGAAGTGATCCAGGTCGCACATCACGCAGGAGAAGGGCTCGGCGAGTCGTTCGGCGTGCTGGAACATCTCCTCGAGGCGCTCGTTCAGGTGGCGCCGATTGTCCAAGCCGGTGAGCCCGTCGGTCTGCGACATGTGGCGCAGCCGTTCGTTCACCTCGAGCAGTTCGCGCTCGCGTTCCTCGAGCGCCTCCTGCAGACGCTTGATGCGGAGCATGGAGCGCAGCCGCGCCTTCAGCTCGGCGAAGTCGATCGGCTTCGTGATGTAATCGTCCGCGCCGGCCTCGAGTCCCTCCACCTTCGCCTCGGTGGAGTCGAGCGCCGTCTGCATGATGATCGGGATGAAGGGCAGCGACCTGTTCCCCTTCACCCGCCGCGCGACCTCGATGCCGCTCACCTCCGGCATCATGACGTCGAGGAGGATGAGGTCGGGTGGCGACGACTCCACGGAACGCAGGGCGGCGGCGCCGTCCTGGACCGCGTCCGTGAGATATCCCCAGCTCTCGAGCCGGAGCCGCAGGACCTCGATGTTGTCCTCGTGATCGTCGACGACCAGGATGCGCGCGCCGTTCTCGGCGTGTTCGTCAGCCGCCTGGGGCGTCGCGCTCTCGGTTGGCAGGCCCTCAGCCGGCATTCTGTGCTGCGTCCTTCCCCAGGAAGCGTTGCACTTCGGCAACCACGGCGCGCGGCTCGCACGGCTTCGCGAGGTATCCATCGCAGCCGACTTCCATCGCCTTCTCACGATCGGACGCGAGGGCGTGCGCGGTGAGCGCGATGATCGGGATGTCCCGGGTCACGGGATCGTGCTTCAGGACCTGCGTCGCCTCCCATCCGTCGATGATCGGGATGGAAATGTCCATCAGGATGAGGTCCGGCCGCTCGCTGCGCGCCTTCGCGATTCCTTCCTCGCCATTCAACGCCTCCGACACCGCGTAGCCGAAATGGCGCAGGATGGTGGAATAGACGATGCGGTTATCCTCGTTGTCCTCGACGAGCAGGACGGTTTTTCCATTATTAGCCATGCATGGCCTCGACCGCTTGCACGTGAGTTGATCGCATCCAGGGGACCGCGGGAAGAGAGGCGGCCCTCCGGGGCGAGCGGCACGACGAACTGCCCTTCAGTACCGGGACGCCCTGCCGACTGAAGACGCTTAGTAACGTACGTCACCAAACAGTATCAGCTGGACGCAAATTCCAAACCAATCACCGACCTCCACCGTTCCTTCCATGTCTTACGCTGGACCAGCATCGCGTACCCGCGACTCGGCCGGACGCCGGGACCCCGCCGCGTCCGCGCCATCCCGGCCGATCGGCTCAGCCGGTCCCGCGGCGCGTCGGCGCCCCTCTGCGCCGTCGACAGATGCAGACGACGACGCTCACGAGACCGATTGGCAGCGAGTCGCCCTCTTCGGAGCCGGCCTTGCCATCGGGATCACGCTCGGCGCGGGCGCGGCGCTCCTCGCGGCGCCGCAGAGCGGGGAGGAGACGCGGGCCGCGCTTCGATCGCGGGCACGGCGGTTGAGCCGAACCACGGGCCGGCGGGGCCAGGATGTGTGGGACGATCTGCGCGAAGAGCTTCGGTCGGCGGCGCGATCGGTCCGCCGGCGCCGGGCGAAACGGGCCGCCCGGAAGGTGCTGCAAGAGGAGCTCGAGCGGGAAGCGGTGGCCGATTGACGAAGCGACGACGGGCCGGCGGCTCTGAATAGCCCGCCGGCCCGTCGTCGTCACCAGTTTCGCGTCACCGCTAGCGCAGCGACTTGAGCTCCGCGGTCGCCTCGTCCTGGTAGTGGCGATCGTTGTACTCCGTGCGAGTGCCGCGCACGGTGAGCTCGTACTGCTCTCTCGCCTTGGCCGTGTTGCCACGCGCCGCGTAGACGCGCGCGAGATCCAGGTGGTGCACCAGTCGCGCGGGATCGACCGCCACCGACTGCTCCATGTAGCGTTGCGCGTCGTCCCAGTTCGCCGAGTTGAACACCTTGCCGCCGAGAAAATTCTTGGCCATGAAGCGCGATATGCCGCTCAGCTGCATGACGTTGTAGTTCCACATCCCCATCACGTGCAGCGCGCCGGGATGCTTGGGGTCGTGCTTCAAGCTCTCCAGTGCCTCGGCGCGAACGTCGCCCGCGAACTTCACTCGATCGCGCTTGCCCATCGTGAGCGCCTTCCTGCCGAGCGCTCGCGCGAGGTGGAAATGTCCCTCCGCGTCGTTGGGATTCGCCTCGACCGCGCGCCGGGCGTATTGTTCCGCCAACGGATACACGGAGTCGCGTACGGCCTGCGCAGCAAACTCCCCGACGTCGACCGCCTCGCGCGCGGCCTTCCACAGCGCCTCGTACGACTTGGACTCGAGCTTGATGGCTTCCTGATAGTGGTGAAAGGCACCGGGCGCGTTCATCGCCGCATGGTCACGATCGCCCATGGCGACGTGATCGGCGGCCGATTGTGCGGCAGCGAGCGCGGGAAGCGCGGCGATCGCGAGCACGGCGACCGCGCGCCGCGGCAGCACGAGGGAAACGAGCATGGGCAGATCTCCGGGATGCAGGTGAGCAGGCCGTCGTCCAAGGGGGCGGGCGCAAAGCACGCAGGTCGCACGCGCTCGGCGCTGGCGGTGCCGGCGGGCCATCCTATGGATACCCCACAGTCCGGTCAATGCTCGCGCTTCGGCTGATCGAGCGGAAGCGGGACGGCGGCCGCATCGAGTCGGGGGAGTTCCGCGCGCTGGCCAACGCCTACGCCTCGGGGCACGTGCCCGACTACCAGATGGCGGCGTTCCTCATGGCGTGCTACCTCCGCGGGCTCGATCGCGGCGAGACGCATGCGCTCACGGACGCGATGCTGCGGAGCGGCGAGACGCTCGACCTGCGTGATCTCGGAAAGCCGCGCATCGACAAGCATTCCACGGGCGGCGTGGGCGACAAGGTCTCGATCGTCCTCGCTCCTCTCATCTCGTCGCTCGGCGTCGCGGTGCCGATGATGTCCGGGCGTGGCCTGGGGCACACCGGCGGCACGCTCGACAAGCTCGAGTCGATCCCCGGATTCGAGACGGGCCTCACGCTCGACCGGGCGCGGGCGCAGCTCGTGGAGGTCGGCTGCGCCCTGATCGGCCAGACCGACCAGATCGCTCCCGCCGACAAGAAGATGTACTCCCTGCGCGACGCGACGTGCACCGTGGAGTCGATCCCGCTCATCGCCGCGAGCATCATGAGCAAGAAGCTCGCAGAAGGACTGACGGGACTGGTGCTCGACGTGAAGCGCGGCTCGGGCGCGTTTCTCCCCGAGCTGGAGCGAGGACTCGAGCTGGCCACCACGATGATCGAGCTCGGCGCCGATCACGGCTGTCCGGTGGTGGCATTGGTGACCGCCATGGATCGCCCGCTGGGCCGCGCCTGCGGCAACGCGCTGGAGGTCGAGGAATCGATCGCCGCGCTCCGCGGCGAAGGCCCACCGGATCTCATGGCCGTAACCTACGCGCTCGGTGCCGAGATGCTCGTCCTCGCCGACGTCGCTCCGGACGTCGATGCGGCTCGTCGCATGATGGAGATCGCGATCGGTACGGGGCGTGCGGCCGAACATTTCCAGAAGATCATCGAGATGCAGGGAGGCAACCCGGCGGTGGTCGACGATCCGGCGCTCCTGCCGCAAGCGGCCGAGGTGGAACTGTTCTCCGCTCAGAGGCGTGGCTTCGTGGCGCGCATCGAGCCGCGCGCGGTCGGCCGAGGCGTGACGGCGCTCGGAGGCGGGCGCACCACGATGGAGGACACACTCGATCTCTCCGTCGGGTTCGTGATCTCGGCCCGACGAACGAGACCGACGCAGTTCGCCGGCATGGACGGCACG
>DATEOG010000089.1:0-12457 GCA_035274345.1 Gemmatimonadaceae bacterium | reverse complement strand
TTCGCGCCGATCTTGGCGGCGAGATTGGACGTTACCTCGAGCTTCTGCTGCTTGTTGGCCGCCAGCTGCAACAGCGCTTCCTTCCCCTTGTAGACCGCCATCGACGCAATGTCGCGCTCATCGAGCGCCGCGAGCTGCGCCTCGGTCGCGATCTTTCCGTCGATCGTGATGATGGGTGCTTCGTCGCGTCCGCCCGGTGTGCTCCTTCTGATCGTCGGTTGCATTTTCCGGGTCTCCGGCGCGCTCGGAGCGAGTGCGACACGCATGCGTTCGCGTTCGTCGAGCACGTGCGCGACTATGTGCTGAGTGTCGGGCACCACCCTCCACTTAGCCGAAAGCTCCGCCTGTTCAAAGGGGTCGGGTTTCGCGGACCCGGCCTGCTTGTCGGCGGCCGGCAGCCTGTCCCTCGTGACGACGAACATCGTGTCGCGCCCGGTCGAGCGCTCGCTCTTAACCATCGTGAGACTGCCGATGTCTTTCCCCTCGAGCGCGAACACCTGCTCCGGAGTCGCACGCACTCCATTGAGGAAGAAATCAGTTTGATCGCCGTACGGTGTGCGCACGAGGTCTCGTCTCGCTATGACCCGCTGTGCGCCCGCCACGTCCATCTGCTCGATCTCCGCCACCGTCGGGATCTTCGCCTCACACGCAACCAGCACCACCAGCGCGCTGAACGCGCACGCCGCAGCTACCGTTGCGGCAGCGTTTCGTCTCCGAGATCGATTCATCGCCCGAATCCTCCGTTCCAACTGTGATGGTCCGTCCGCCAGCGCGAGCGCGCCGATGCGGTTTCCCTGGTTTCGTGTAGCCACTTCGATGAGCAGCATGCCGTAGCTCCTCGGCGAGGCGCCGGCGCGAAGCACCCGAGCGTCGCAATCCAGCTCGATGGCGAGACGCAGCCGGCCGAGGATGTACCAGACGGCGGGATGCCATGGCAGCGCGACGACGACGAGCCACGCCGCGGCCAGCAGCAGGTGATCGCGCGCGCGTACGTGCTCGCGCTCGTGCGCGAGGATGAGACGCTGCTCGTCGTCGCTGCGCTCGAGCAGCGACCGTGGGACGACAATCTCCGGGCGAAGGAGCCCGAGGACCGCGGGTCCCGTTGCCGGCGCGACACGAGCCGTCATGCCGTGCAGCAGATGCAGCGGCCAGCGGCGACGCAGGCTAGCGGCGCGCGCGTTCACGAGGGCGAACAACGCAAGCAGCGCAACGCTCGCCGCCGCCCACGCGACCAGCATGGGCACCGCGACCACTCGCGGCACGCGACGATCCAATGATCCGATGAGCGACGTCGATGCATCACCGAGCACGTCCCACGTCGCACGCACGCCGGCCTCCGCGCGGATCGGCGCCATCGCGCGGAGAGGCTGCGTATCCGACGGCAACGCGCTGGACACCGAGGCCACGCGCATGAGCTTCTGCTCGGGCGCGATCACGCCGAGCATCACGATCCCGGCGAGCGCCGCGGTCCAGACTCCACGCGACGGCTGTCGAATCGCGATGGCGGCGGACGACAGCGCGGCCGCGCCGGCGCACAGAAGAGCGCCGACCAACAACACGTAGAGCAGCCACGCGATCGTCATGGCTCCTCCTTCAACCGCTCGGCGAGCAGTCGCCGCATGCGCTCGAGCTCCTCGCGACCGAGCTTCCGGTCGGACACGAACTGCGCGAACATGCGCTCGGCCGAGCCGTGGAAGATCGCATCGCGGATGCGCGCCATCGCGCTGCCGCCGGCGCGCTCGGCGCCGATCGTCGGGAAGTAGCGATAGGCGCGCCCCTCGGGCTCGTGGCGCACGTAGCCCTTCTCCTCGAGCGTCTGCAGCGCGGAGAGCACCGAGGTGTACGCGAGCGGCTCGTCGAGCGCGTCTCGCGCCTCGGCGACCGTGGCCGAACCGAGGCGCCAGAGAATGCTCATGACCTCGAGCTCGCGCGGGGGAAAATAGATGTCGTTCATGGGCCTCTCTACTGGTTCTTCCGTAGTAT
Source organism: Gemmatimonadaceae bacterium (assembly GCA_035274345.1). Classification (GTDB taxonomy): domain Bacteria; phylum Gemmatimonadota; class Gemmatimonadetes; order Gemmatimonadales; family Gemmatimonadaceae; genus AG11. The sequence continues at coordinate 10,474 of DATEOG010000089.1, read as the reverse complement.
GAGGAGGTCGCGTCGTCTTGTCAACTGCTTTTTCCGTAGACGTCGGCGTGCTCGACCTCAAACGGCGGATTTGCACTGCCGCGATGCTGGCCCAAGAGCCTATGGCGGTGACGCAACGCTTCTACGCAGAGTGAAGGTGAATAGAGCGGGACGCTCATCCCTCCTGCGCTGCACCAGTTTGCTTGGCGTCGATTTTGCGCGTATTGCTACTAGCAAATGCAGTCGGCCGTTGCGGCGAGCACGGCCACGCTCTCGAAGTCGTTTCCCGCTCGACCGATCCTCGAGGCCAGGCAGCGGAGACCGAATGCGACATCGATTCCGATCTCGAAGTACGATTCGACATCAGCACGTCAGCCAGGCGCCGTCGTCGCGAAAGCGTGCGGCCGGTGTCGCGAAGGGCGATACGGCATGACTGACGAGCGACGATTCGAAGAGCTGCTGTCAGAGTTCAAGCGCGTTGGCGTCGACCTGGACAGCTTCCCCGCCGGTATCGGGGTTCATCGCGACGACGCGCTGCGCATCCTGCGCTCCCTCCCCGACGATGCCGGACCGGCCGCTTTCCTGAGCCGGGTGCGATACGAGCAACAGGCTACCGCGCGCTCCGACGGCGGCGAGCTCACCGCCACGGGCTGACGGCACTGCACGGTAGGATCAGGTCGCCGATGCGTCGGCGATCTTTCGCGCGTGCGCGTCGAGCTCCGCGACCAGCTCGGCTCCGAAGTAGTAGGCGAGCTCGCTCCGCGCCATCTCGTACGCGGTCGGCCCATCGCCGGCACAGACGAGCGATCCGTCGTGCAGCTCGTCCGAGCAGAGGAGCGCGCCACCGCCGAAGGTGACGGGAAAGAGCGACGACACCATCGGCTTCAGCGCGTGATAGTCCTCGCCCGTGGCGAGCAGTGCTCCGTGAATCAGGCAGCCGCGTCCGTCACGCCGCAGAAATACGCACGCACCATCGACGATCGCGGTACGCGTGGCAGCGCCTCCCGGGAAATCGGGATCGGCGACGACGTCGTCGACGAACCAGCGTTCGCGCGGCAGCGGGACGATGCGCGCGAGCTCGTCGGCACGCGCGAGGATGCGGTCGCGCTCCACCACGGAGACGTCGACGCCGTGCGTGCAGCATGCGTCCGCACAGAACGAGCAGCGCAGGCAGTGTCCGTAGTAGTGCCGCGTGAAGATGGCGTCGTCCACCTCGTGCACGACGGGCGCGCCGTCACGCGCGACGAATGGGCGTGACAGGCGGCGGTACGTCAGGCGGCGCTCGGGTCGGCGTTCCCGCCCGTGGGCTCGCTCGGCGGTGCCTCGTCGGAGCCGCCACCTCGCCGCTGCGGTCCACGACGGCGTCCGCGACCGCGCTTGCGCGCGCCCGCGGGACGTGGGGACGTCACACCCGCTTCGATGCTCGGCGCACGCCGCACGACCGACTGACGGCAGGCCTCGAGCACGGCTTCGAGCGCCTCGATACCATCGTCGGTGGCCTCGAGGAAGAGGTCGTGTACGACGGACTCCGCCTTCTCGAGCTGTTTCACGAGCGCGAGCGCCATGGCGCGGCTCGGCATCGTGCCGCACAGCTTCGCGTCGATGCGGTTGCCCGCGGGACGGCGATAGACGGTCACCGCGCCCTGCTTCCCAGGCTGCAGGAAGTACGGCGATTTGGCCGCGGTGCGCTTCTTGGCCGGTCGGCGCTTCTTCTCGGTCATGATACGAGCGTCGTCATATGCACCCTGAAAGTACGGCGGCCGTGGGCGAGACGGGAGGTCCAAGCGACGTACTCGCGTGGCCGCGGTCGCCCTGCATACCTTGCAGAGGCTCGCCCTCGAACACCTACCCGAGAAACCGCGCCATGACGTCACCCGCTACCGTCCCCGAGCAGGACCTGCGCTACCCGATCGGCCCGATCGACTTGAAGACGCCGCTGGCGGCGGGCGAGCGCGCACAGCGCATCGACGCCATCGCCGCCACGCCGGCGCAGCTTCGCCAGGCCGTGAGCGGGCTGTCGGACGAGCAGCTCGACACGCCGTACCGACCGGGTGGCTGGACGGTTCGTCAAACGGTTCATCACGTCGCTGACAGCCACATCAACGCGTTCGTCCGCCTTCGGCTGGGACTCACCGAGGACAATCCGACGATCAAGCCGTACGACGAGAAGGCGTGGTCCGAGCTGCCGGACATGCGTCTGCCGGTCGAGCTGTCGCTCCGACTGCTCGAAGCGCTGCACGAGCGTTGGGTTCACCTCCTGCGCTCCGAACCGGCTTCATCGTTCGCGAGGACGATCTACCACCCGGAGAATGGGCCGATGACGCTCGATGCGCTGCTCAGCCTCTATGCGTGGCATGGCAGGCATCACACGGCGCACATCACGGGGCTCCGCGAGCGCCAGGGTTGGCACTGATGCGCCGAGCGCGGCGCGGTGCGACGAGCCGCGTGTATCCGAGCGCGCTGGTGCTGGCATTCGCGCTCGGCGCGTGCGCGAAGTCCGAACCCTCCCCCGCCGACTCGGCGCGCTCGTCGGCATCGACGGCCGGTGCGGCGGCGGCGGGACCGGCTGTCAGTGCCGGAGCCGCCGCGCCGGAGACGCGCACACCGTCATGCCCGAGGACGGGCCACTGGATCGACTGTCAGGTGCGCGAGCGCCTGATCCGCTCGGGACTCGCGCCGCACGACACGTCGCGTGAGGCGCTCCCCGCGCTCGGGCCGTCACCGATCGTCTACCGGCTCGGCCGTGGCGGGCTCGCGGTATATCTGTTCCCCGACGAGGCGGCGCGTGCGCGCGCCGCGTCGGCGCTCGACACCGTGAAATACGTGCGCGGCACGCGGTCACCTACGATGCTCTCACAGGCGACGGTGATCGAGAACGACAACCTGCTCGGCCTCCTGTTCAGCAAGAACGAGCAGCAGATCGAGCGCGTGTCGGACGCGCTCATGGCGGGAGCTCCGCAGCCGTGATGCGTCTGCGCAGATGGGCGATCGTGGTCTTGCTCGCGCCGGTGCTCGCAGGCTGCAGCGTCAGTCAGGACCAGGAAGTCGATCTCGGCCGCCGCAACGCGGAGCAGGTGGACGCGCAGATGCCGCTCGTTCGCGATCAGATCGCGTCGGACTATGTGCAGGCACTTGGCGTCTCGCTCGCTCGCACGACGGAGCGCTCCGATCTCGATTGGCGGTTCCGCATCGTCGACAGTCGATCCGTGAACGCCTTCGCGCTGCCGGGCGGGTTCATCTACGTCAATCGCGGCCTGATCGAGCGCGCCGAATCGCTCGACGAGCTGGCAGGCGCCCTTGCGCACGAGGTCAGTCACGTCGTGCTGCGCCATTCGGTGCGGCAGATCGAGAAGCAGACGAACACGGGAGTCGCCGTCGAGCTGGGGTGTCGGCTCACGGACCTGTGCAACAACGACGTCGCGCGCGCTGCGATTCAGGTGGGGGGCGCGGCGCTGTTCGCGCGCTACAGCCGTCACGACGAGGCGGAGGCGGACTCGCAGGCGGTGCAGCTCGTCGTCGACGCGGGGATCGATCCGAACGGCATCCCTGCGCTGTTCAAGCGACTCATCGAGGAGCGCCGACGCTCGCCGGCGGGAATCGAGGCGTTCTTCGCCTCGCACCCACTCGAGGAAGACCGGATCGTCGCTACCGAGCGAGAGATCGCGGCACTCGCCCCGTCGACGCCGCGGAATCTGCGGCGGGACGATCCGAGTTATCGGGCATTCAAGGCACACCTCGCCTCGCTGCCACGCGCGCCGGAGCCGGGGCCTCTCTCGCCATAGCCGCGCGCGAGTCCCGTGGCGCGGCCGTCATCCCGAGCGAGCGTAGCGAGTCGAGGGATCTGCACCTCGGCCTTAGTGAGTGCAGATCCCTCGACTTCGCTCGGGATGACCGTGCGCTCCCTGCTATGGCGCCCCAGCGATCTGCTTCGCCTCGCTCGACACTGGCGCGAGATCCCGGCGCACCGGGGGCACCGTCACGCCACCCGAGACGATGAACGCCATCACATCGGCGCTCTCGGCATCGAGCGGGGTGACGGCGGTCGTCGGGAAGATGAGCAGTGATCCGGCAAAATTGTACGACTGCGGCAGATAGACGGCGACCTGGTCGCGCATGCCCATCGTCGCGAGCGTCTCCTGGGTAACGAAGCCGAGCGCGCGCGCCTCGCCTGATGCGAATGGCGCGACGAGCACCGGCTTGTCGAAACGACGCTTCTCGCCCACGAAGGCGTTGAGCAGGTCTTTCGTCGACGAGTAGAGCAGTCGCACGAACGGGAGCCGCTCGAGGACGCCCTCGACCATCGCGAGCATGCGCCGCGTCAGGAAGCTCGACGCGAGAAAGCCGAACGCCGTGATGAGCGCGACCGTCGCGACGAAGCCCACGCCTGGGATCGGGATCCCGAGCCAGCCGTCGATCGTCGCGAACACGCGCACGCACACATAGACGGTGAACGCGAGCGGCGCGAGGAGGACGACGCCCTTGAAGAAGTAGTTGAACAGTCGAGACATCACATCATTTCGGGGCGACGGGAACGCTCAGCCGCTTCGTTCCCCAGGTGAGCGTCAGCAGAGCGCCGGCGTTCTGTGGCTCGACTCCGATCGTGAAGCGCTCGACGGGCGACGGGACGCTGCCCTCCTGCAACAGCACGCGCACGAGGTCGCGGCTCGCGTCGTAGACGTTGTCGAGCTGGCGATTGATGACGAGCCGATAGGCGCCCGGCCTCGCCGCGGTCCACAGGGTGTAGGTGCCCGCGGGCACCGTCGCTCCGCCGACGACGAGATCGACGTTGGTGCGCAGCTGCGTCGCGGCGTTGGCGCCGGTGCGCCAGAGCGTGTCGCCCAGCACGCCGTTCACCCATACGTCGCGGCCGCGCAGCGCGGGCCGGCCGTAGTCGATCCAGAGTCGCGCGGCGCCGACCGTCGCTTCCACCGTGTCGCGCGTCGAGGCGGGGCCGGCGGACGTGTCACGCTGATCGCGTTCCGCCCAGGCTCGCGCCAGCGCCGCGAGATCGAGCGAATCGACGCGCGCGACCAGCACTTTCGTCCCCGTCCGCATCCCATCGGCGGCGACGATCCGACCGCGGCCGTCGTGCCGCACGTAGAACGGCCCGCCGTTCGCGATGATGCGCACCGAGTCACGACCGATCACGCGCACGGCCTGCGGCGTGACACCCTGCGCGTCGAGATCGAGCGGCACGAGGGCGAACTCGACGCTGTCGCGGCCGAGAAGGCTCATGCGCGCGAGCTCGAGCTCCCACAGCCCATAGGAGCTCGGGATCGACGGCTGCACGGGTCCACGCACGGCGAACGCCTGCGTCGTATCGCTCGCGCTGCGATGCCCCACGAAGACGGCGGAGTCGCGGCCGTACCGTACGGAGAGCGACTGCATTCCACCCGGAATGGGCGCGCCCGCACCGTCGCGCAGTGTGAGATTGGCCCGCATGGGCGCTCCGTTTGCTCCGAGGTCGACCGCGTAGCGCGCCACGCGCGTCACAGGGAAGCGCGTGACCAGCGTCCCCTCCATGTGCGTCGCCGTGCGCGTGAACTGCTCGACCGCCACCGTGTCGACGCCGAGTCGGGCGATGAGCGTCGAGGTGGCGACGGGTGCCGGCGCGGGGACCGCCGTCGATCGCGAGCTGCAGGCGACGACCGCCGGCAGCGCGGCGAGCGCGGCCGCCGAGGCGCGACGAAGGGATACGGCGGACATGGTCACCCCAGGAAGAGTACGGATGCGCGACGTCGTTTATGGTAGCGCGGTTCGCGGCTCGGCGCACGGGCCGACTGGCCCGACGATTGCCCGCTGCCCGGTGCGGGTGTCGAGGAGATCGACGAGTCGATGCATCGCGACGAGGAGCAAGCCGAGGATGACCGCGCGCGCGAAAGCGACAAAGACGACCGGAAGCGCCGCTGACTTCCTGCCCGATCGCCGGACGCTGCCGTCGTTGCGGCGTGCGGCGGCGGGCTGTCGCGGCTGTCATCTGTGGAAGGTCGGCACGCAGACGGTGTTCGGCGAAGGGACACGCACGGCGACGTTGATGTTCGTCGGCGAGCAGCCCGGCGATCAGGAGGATCGCACCGGCCATCCGTTCGTCGGTCCGGCGGGCCGGCTGCTCGACGCCGCGCTCGAGCGCGCGGGGTTGGACCGGCGCGATGCGTACGTCACCAACGCGGTGAAGCACTTCAAGTGGGTGCCCGATGGCACGGGCAAGCGACGCATCCACAAGACGCCCTCGTCGTCCGAGGTGCGCGCCTGCCATCCGTGGCTCGACGAGGAGATCGCCGTCGTGCGGCCGCGCGTCATCGTGGCACTCGGCGCCACGGCGGCGAAGGCGCTGTTCGGACCCGACGTTCGCGTGACGGTGCAGCGCGGAAAGCTGATTCGCACGCCGCTCGTCGAAGCGGGCTTCGCCACGGTGCACCCGAGCTCGATCCTCCGAGCGCCGAGCGACATGCGGGCTGACGCGGAGCGAGCATTCGTGGAGGATCTCAAGAAGGTTGCGAAGTGGCTGCGAAAATGAACTGCACTGCCAGTACCGAGTACGACTGACGTACTGGGTAACGAGTACCGGCTGGATGCTCCCGGAAGGTGGCGAGCCCATTGCCGTGAAGAACTCTCCAGGTCGAGATCCAGAGGAGAAATCCGGGAGCCTGTGACCGGTACTTGGTACGTGGTACGTCAGTCGTACTAAGTACTGGCAGTGGCTGCTGCTATCTTACAGCATGCCCCCCTCCCCTCACCGCAAAGCTCTGACGCATCTCAGAGCCGTCGACCCCATCCTCGGCTCGATCATCGATCGAGTCGGTCCGTGCCGGCTCGAGGCGCGGCGCACCGGGACGCACTACGACGCGCTCGTGCGGTCGATCGTCTTTCAGCAGCTGTCGGGGAAGGCTGCGGGCACGATCCATCGGCGCTTCTGCGAGATCTATCCGGGGAAGCGCCCGCGCGCCGAGCGCGTGCTCGCCACCGCCGACGAAGCGCTGCGCGCCGCGGGGCTCTCGCGGCAGAAGATCGGCTACCTGCGCGACCTGTCGGCGCGTGTGGCCGATCGCTCGCTGCCGCTGGCGCATCTCGGACGTCTCCAGGACGACGCGATCATCGAGCACCTCGTCCAGGTGAAGGGGATCGGGCGGTGGACGGTGCAGATGTTCCTGATGTTCCGGCTCGGCCGGCCCGATGTGCTCCCGGAGCTCGACCTCGGCGTGCAGACCGCGATCCAACGCGCGTACGGCTTGAAGAGCCGGCCCTCGCCGAAGGACGTGCTGCGCATCGGCGAGAAGTGGCGGCCGTACGCGTCGATCGCGAGCTGGTACCTCTGGCGCTCGCTCGAGAACGGGGAGGGGCAGGCTGGGAGGAAGTGAACTGCCACTGCCAGTACCGAGTACGACCGACGTAGCACGTACCCGGTACCGGCCAGCCGACTCCCGGATGGTGGCGAGCCCGTAGTGGTGAAGGACTTTCTGGGTCGAGATCCCGAGGCAATTCCGGGAGCCTCGGGCTGGTACCGGGTACTCGGTACGTCAGTCGTACTCGGTACCGATAGTGGCAGTCTGCCACCGCCCCCTACCTTCAAGCGATGCTAGTCGTAAAAGAGGACACCGAAAAGGCTCGCCTCTACGCCATCATGCGCCGCCGCGCGACCGGCTTGCTCGCCGGCTTCGCGCTGTTGTTCGTCGGCGTCACGCTGCTCATCCACCTGCGCCCGGACTTCGCGCCGTTCTGGGTGAGGATGGTGCGCGCGACGGCGGAAGCGGCGATGGTGGGCGGGCTCGCGGACTGGTTCGCCGTGACGGCGCTGTTCCGTCATCCGCTCGGCATCCCCATCCCGCACACCGCGATCGTCGCGAATCGCAAGGATCGCATCGGTCGAAGCCTCGGCAACTTCGTCGGCAACAACTTCCTCGCGCGCGAGGTCATCTCCCGGCAGCTCGCGGGCATGCGGCTCGGCGAACGCGCGGCACGGTGGTTGTCCGACCCGGCGCATCAGGCTCGCGTCGCTCGGGCGATCGCGGGCGGAGTGGCGCGCGCCGCCGAATCCGTGCCGGACGACGAGCTGAAAGAGAGCGTGCACACCACACTCGTCGCGCAGCTGCGGAAGGCCCAGATCGCGCCGCTGCTCGGCGACCTGCTCACCATGGCCACCACCGACGATCGCCACCAGGAGATGCTCGACCGGCTCGTGCTACTCGTGGGCCGAGTCGTGCACGACAACAAGGAGCTCATCCGCGTGCGAATCGCCGAGGAGAGCCCCTGGTGGGTCCCCGATGTCGTGGACGACAAGCTCTACGAGAAGATCGTATCCGGCATCGAGCGCACGCTGGACGACGTCTCCGACAACGACGCGCATCCGCTCCGCAGCCAGTTCGATCACGCGCTGCGCGATTTCACGGACAAGCTGCACAACTCGCCCGAGATGATCGCCCGCGCCGAGGGGATGAAGGAGCGCCTGCTCGAGCACCCTGCCGTGTCGGAGCTCTCCGGTGCGTTGCTCGGCGCGGCGCGGCAATCGCTTGCGAAGTACGCGGGACCGGATGCCCCATCTCCCGAGCCGCTCGAGCGCGCGCTCGCCGGGATCGCCGAACGAGCGCTATCAAGCGAGCACTTGCTGCAGGACATCGACGACGCGCTGGAACGGTTGGTCCTCGGCGTGGTAGATCAGTATCGTCCCGAGGTGGCCGAGCTCATCGCCAGGACGGTCGAAGGTTGGGACGCGACCGACGCGTCGCGAAAGATCGAGCTCCAGGTCGGGCGCGATCTCCAGTTCATCCGCATCAACGGCACGCTGGTGGGCGGTCTCGTCGGCCTCGTGCTGTATCTCATCACCGTGCTCATCGGCTGAGTGCTGACTTCCCGTCTGGAGGCTCCGTGATTCGTCGTCTCGTCTCGTCCATGATTCTGGTGCCCGCACTGCTGACCGCACAGTCGCAGCAGGAGTTCGCATCGCGCCGCACCGCCGTGGTGTCGGCCATGCCCGACGGCGCCCTCGTGGCGCTGGGCGCACACGAGCCCGCGCAGGACTATCTCACCTTCGTGCAGTCCCCGTCGTTCTACTACCTCACGGGATTCAAGGAGCCGGACGCCGCGCTCATCATCGTGAAGCAGGGCGGTCAGGTGGTGTCCTCGACGATGTTCGTGCAGCCGCGGCTCCCGAGTCGCGAAGTGTGGACTGGCTCGCGCCTCGGTGTCGAAGGGATCAGCAAGCTGTCGGGGATGCGCGGCCGCAGCGTCGAGGATCTGCCGAAGGTGCTCGACTCGCTCGCGAGCGCGGGCGTCGCGATGTCGGTCGTCGGCGAACTGGGCGACGGAGGCGGGAGCGGCGCGGCGGCGCTGCTCTCGGCGAGCACTCCGGATCGTCAGATCTTCGAGCGGTTGCGGGCCGCGCATTCGGGGCTCAAGGTCACGCCGTTCAACGCCGCAGTGGAGCGTGCGCGCGGCAAGAAGAGCCTCACCGAGCAGCGCTTCATCCGGCAGGCGGTGGACATCACCGTGCTCGCACAGCGCGAAGCGATGGCGGCGATCGAGCCGGGGATGAACGAGTTCGAGATCCAGTCGCTCATCGAGTACACCTTCCGGCGCAATGGCGCGGACCGGCCGTCGTTCTCGACCATCGTCGGGTCGGGTCCGAACTCGACGACGCTCCACTACAACGCCGACGATCGGTTCATCGAGCCGAACGACGTCATCGTGATGGACATCGGCGCATCGTACAAGGGCTACGCGGCGGACGTCACGCGCACAGTGCCTGCGAGCGGAAAGTTCTCGCCGCAACAGCGCGCCGTGTACGAGATCGTGCGCGCCGCGCAGGCGGCGGCTGAACGACAGGCGAAGCTCGGAGCGAACTCGGGGCTGATGACCGACTCGTCCAATGCAGTACTCGCCGCGGGGCTCTCGAAGCTCGGGCTCATCGAGTCACCCACCGCGACCTACGACTGCGACGCGGGACCGACGCCGCGCCAGTGTCCGCAGTACCGGATGTACTACATGCACGGTCTGGGACACGGGATCGGGCTCGAGGTACACGACCCCGAGCAGTACTACCTCACGAGGAAGATCGCGCCGGGAAGTGCCTTCACCATCGAGCCGGGCATCTACGTCCGCGGGCGAGTGCTGGAGGAGATGCCGGAGACACCACGCAACCGAGAGATCGCGACGAAGCTCCGCGGCGCCGTGAACACCTACAAGAACATCGGCGTCCGGATCGAGGACGACTACATCGCCACGGAGAGTGGCGTTGAGTGGATCTCGCGAGCGCCGCGCGAGATCGACGAGATCGAGGCGGCGATGCGCGGCAGCTACGCGGGCCCGCGCAGGCGCGATCGGTCGCTGGTGGAGAAGTACAAGGGCGAGTAGGGCGCGATCATGCGAGGAGGTTGAACTTCAGGATGTGCCAGAAGGCGGCGATGCCGTCCTTCCAGTTGATCTTCTTCCCCTCGGCGTACGTCCGCCCGGCGTAGGAGATCGGCACCTCGTAGATCCGCGCGTCCCGCTTGGCCAACCG
>DATEOG010000088.1:0-4343 GCA_035274345.1 Gemmatimonadaceae bacterium | reverse complement strand
CGGGATGACAGAAGTGCAGATCCCTCGACTGCGCTCGGGATAACAGAAGTGCAGATCCCTCGACTCGCTTCGCTCGCTCGGGATGACCCAAGCTGTCATCCCGAGCGGAGCGCGCAGCGCGGAGTCGAGGGATCTGCACCTCGGATTCACGGACGCCACGCACCCCGTGCGACGGCCGGCCGGAAGCTTCGCAGGTCGGGCACCGGAAGCGCGAGCGTGCGCTCCTCCTCGGCGCTTCGATAGGCCGTCATCAGTACCTCCACGACACCGACCCCGTCGTCGAAGGTGAGGCGCGGCGCTTCCTTGCCGAGGAAGGCGCGCGCGAAGTGCCGGTTCTCCGCCTCGTAGCCGTACACGACCGCCTCGGCCGGTACGACGGGCATGAGTCCGATCTCGGCGTTCTGCTTCTCGACGAGATCCTCCCCCGCCCGACCCTGCACGGCGCGCGAAAAGAATACCCGCAGCCCGGAATCCAGCGAGTTCCATTGCATGGAGTACTCCGGACCGAGCAGCTCCGCGGAGAGCCGGAGACCTGCGCCGACGTAGCTCCACGACGTGCTCGCCTCTCCCAGCACGCGGTGGCCGTCGCTCGTCTCGAACTCGATCGTGAGGCTCGCGAAGTCCTCCGACGGGCGACGCGTGTAGTCGACCGCCTCGCCCATCGTCTCGCGGAGCCGCTGCGCGTATGCGGGTCGCGACCACTTCAGGCTGGCGATCTTGCCCGTGACCTTCACGGGGCGCACGCTGGAGAGCGGCTCGCCCGGCCGCGTGAGCAGGTGCCGCACGAGCAGCACGGAGTGGCACATCATGTCGTTGAGGACACCGCCGCCCTGCAGGTCGCCCTGCCAGAACCATGGCGTATGTGGTCCGCTGTGCTCTTCGGCCGCGCGCGCGAGGTACGGCCGTCCCGTGGTCGCGGCGCCGCGCGCCCAGAGGAGCGAACGCCCCGTCTCGACGTGCGGGGTGAAGAGCTGATCCTCGAGATACCCCGTCTTGAGGCCGACCCGCGCGGCGAGATCGCGCACCTGGATCGCCTCCTCGAGATTTCGCGCGAGCGGCTTCTCGCACGCCAGCCCGCGAAGCGTACCGCGTCCCGACTCGATCGCCCGCACCACCTCCTCCACGTTTTCGAGGCGTGCGTGGTTGGGACCGCAGATCCAGATCGCATCGATCGCCGGGTCCGCGACCATGTCTGCGATCGACCCGTACGCGCGGCAATCACCGACGTCGAGATCGCGCGCGAGCTGCGCCACCTGCTCGGCGCTCTCTCGGCGCGGGCTCCACACGCCCCGCACATCCGCCTCGCGCACCCCGACGAACGATTGTACATGGAAGCGAGTGATGAACCCGCCGCCGACGAACCCGACGCCCAGTCGCTCCGTCATTCGACCTTGATCCGCGTGTCCATCAGCGCGTGGCTGACGCCGAGCTTCTGCATCGCCGCTTCCGGACATCCCTGCCAATCCGGATTGAAGACGTTGCCCTCGTAGCGCAGGTCCTTCCAGCCCATCGCGCTCGAGAAGAAGCCCATGCCGACGAGATCGCGCATGCGCGTGAAGAACGCGGCGCCGTGACTGAACTCCGGCTTGGCGCGCTTCGGCCACGCGATGTCGTCGAGTATCTGGTTTCGCTGCGCTTGCGACAGCGTCGCGTAGTTCCGCCGGAAGCGCTTGCGCGATTCGGTGTTGAGCCAGGCGAGGCCGCCGCGTATCGCGATCCGCGCGTCGTCGCTGGCCTCGGGAACGGAGAGGTGATAGTCGATGAACGCCGGCACCCCCGCTTGCGTCGCACTGCCCGTACGACCGTCCGCCGGAATGATGTCGTCGGCGAGCACGCCGACAGTGCGCCATTCCGCGGCGGTGAAGAACGCGCGCTTCGGCGCCGACTTCGGCGGCGTTCCCTGCCCTTGTTCGGGCGGGAACGGCGCTTCATGCGTCTGCTTGGGCTGCTGCGCCTTGCCGGCAACCCCCTGCTGCGCGAAGGCAGAGCTGCCCATCATTGCGCCCGCGATCGGCACGGCGCCGAGCACCTTGAGCGCGGCGCGCCGGCTCACCGGCTTCGTGGCGCCATCCTCGCTCGTCGCCGCGCCCTCAGGCTGCGCATCCGTCGACAGCATTGATTCGAGCTCGTCGCTCATATCGCCCCCGCCTTGCGCTGCTGCGCGATGTAGTCCGACGTGCGCCACGCGAGCGCGAGGATCGTCCAGGTGGGGTTCTTGTCCGCCTGCGTGACGAATGGTCCGCCGTCGGTGACGAACAGGTTCTTGCAGTCGTGCGCCTGACAGTTCGCGTTGAGCGCCGACGTCTTCGGGTCGCTCCCCATGCGGATCCCGCCCAGCTCGTGGATGATGCGGCCGCCCGCGGCGATGCCGTACCCCTGCTCCTTGGTCGGCATCGGAGACGGCGTGCCGCCCATTTCCGCGATGAGCGCACGGAACGTCTCCTGCATGTGCTTCACCTGATTCAGCTCGTGGTCCGTCCACTCCCAGTGGAAGCGAAGGACCGGAATCCCCCACTGATCCACCACGGTCGGATCGAGCTCGGTGTAGCACTTGTCGTTCGGGATTTGCTCGCCGCGCCCGGAGAAGCTGATCGACGCGCCGTAGTAGCGGCGGTAGTCCTCCTTCAGCTTGGCGCCGTAGCCGCCTGCGTTCGGATAGTTGTGGATCCCGCCCATGAAGCCGTACGACGGCGGTCCCAGTCCGCCGCCGACTTCGATGTGGTACCCACGTGGGAAGTCGAGCTTCTTGTTGTCGAGCCACCATGGCATGTAGACGTGCATGCCGCCGACGCCGTCCTCGTTGTGCGGGACGTGGTCGACCATCGCGGGGATGTGGCCACCGGCGCTCGCACCCGTCGTGTCGGTGATGTATTTGCCGACGACGCCGCTGGAGTTGGCGAGGCCCTGCGGAAATTGCGACGACTTCGAGTTGAGGAGCAGCCGCGCGGACTCGAACGCACTCGCCGCGAGCACTACGGAGCGAGCCGCGACGTGCCGCTCCTCGCCGCTGGTCTTGTCGATGTACGTCACCCCTGTCGCCAGGCCGTTGCTCCCGACGGTGACCTCGCGCGCCATCGAGTTGGTGAGCAGCGTGAGCTTCCCAGTCTCGAGCGCCGGTGCGATGAGCACGTCCGGGCTCGAGAAGTTCGCCTTCACCGAGCATCCGCGGTTGCACTGGCCACAGTAGTGGCAGGCCTGGCGGCCCGGCTTGGCGCGCGTGATGATCGACAGCCGCGACGGGATGCAGGTGATCTTCAGCTTGTCGGACGCCTTCTTCACGAGCAGCTCGTAGCAGCGCGGCTTCGGCGCCGGCAGGAACTTGCCGTCTGGCTCGTTGTGAATCCCTTCCTTGCTGCCGAACACCCCGATCAGATCGTCGATGCGGTCGTAGTACGGCGCGACGTCCTCGTAGGCGATCGGCCAGTCGTCGCCGAGACCGTCGCGCGTCTTGCCGCGGAAATCCTCGGGTCCGAAACGGAGCGAGATTCGCCCCCAGTGGTTCGTTCGTCCACCGAGCATGCGACCGCGCCACCAGTCGAACCGGGTGCCGGGTGCTCTCGTGTAGGGCTCTCCCTCGATCTCCCATCCGCCGTCGCAGGCGTCGTACTCGCCGAATGGACGGGTCTTCGTGGCTCGGCCGCGTCGCGGCGTGGCATACGATGGGGTGAGCATCTGCGCGTTCTTCGACGCGTACCAGGCGGGACCCGCCTCGAGCATCACCACCCGGGCGCCGGCCTGAGTCAGGGCGTAGGCAGCCATGCCGCCCCCTGCGCCCGAGCCGATGATGCAGACGTCGTACGTGGGGGCTTGTCGTCGAGCCAGCATGCGTGTGTCGCTCCGGGGTGAACGCTGCAATCCTCGCCGCGCGCAGGCGCGAGCACGCCACGGCGGTGCTGCGCGGGAAGGTGGCGGAGTGCTCACGTCCACGCCAGTGTCCGACACGGTACCAGGTCCATCCGCGCTGGCCCCGCGTCTGCATTGCAAATTCGCATGACCACCGAGCACCCATCGGACCGCTTCGAGGACGGTCCCGCCGTGGCGAGTCAGACGGAGACCATCCCCCGATCGCCTGAGGAGGAGGAGCGCGAGGCCGCCATCGAGCGGGGTGAGGAGCGGGAGCGCGCCGCCGCCGAGGGCCGCTCCGTGCCGCAACGCCAGCGAGTCGCACTGGCATGGTCCGGAATCGCAGCGGAGGCGTTCGCGCGGCTCGCCGAGAACGTGCGCGACTACGCGATCTTTCTGATGGATACCGAAGGCACGATCGTCTTCTGGGGCGAAGGGGCGCGCCTCATGAAGTGGTGGTCGAAGGAGCAGGCCGAAGGAGCGCATCTGCGCATGCTGTA
>DATEOG010000087.1:0-14823 GCA_035274345.1 Gemmatimonadaceae bacterium | reverse complement strand
GTCGCCGAGGAGACGCTCCGCCGGCATCGCGTCGCCTTCGGGGACGTGCCCCTGCCGGGCCGCCTCGACTTCGGCAGCAACTATCACTACCGGAGCCAGGGGGAGCACCACAACTGGAATCCCCTCACGATCTCCACGCTGCAGCAGGCGACGCGCACCAACGACGCGAAGACGTACGACGAGTTCTCGCGACTCGTCAACGACGAGCACGCGCGTCCCTCGACGCTGCGCGGCTTGCTCGAGTTTGCCGAGCACACGACTCCCGTGCCGCTCGAGGAAGTCGAGCCGGCGTCGGAGATCGTCAAGCGCTTCGCCACCGGCGCGATGTCGTTCGGCTCGCTCAGCGCCGAGGCGCACGAGACGCTCGCCAAGGCGATGAACCGGATCGGCGGGCGCAGCAACTCGGGCGAGGGCGGCGAGACGCCGGACCGCTACGGCAACGAGCGGGGCAGCGCGATCAAGCAGGTCGCGTCGGCGCGCTTCGGCGTGACGACGGAGTATCTCGTCAGCGCGCGCGAGCTGCAGATCAAGATGGCGCAGGGCGCGAAGCCGGGCGAAGGCGGCCAGCTCCCCGGCCACAAGGTCGATCCCGTCATCGCCAAGACGCGTTACTCGATTCCCGGCGTGACGCTCATCTCGCCGCCGCCGCATCACGACATCTACAGCATCGAGGATCTGGCGCAGCTGATCTTCGACCTGAAGAACGTGAATCCGCAGGCGATGGTGTCGGTGAAGCTCGTCTCCGAGGTCGGCGTGGGCACGATCGCCGCCGGCGTCGCCAAGGCGCGCGCCGACATCATCCTCATCTCGGGTGATTCAGGGGGGACCGGCGCCTCGCCGCTCTCGTCGATCAAGCACGCCGGCGTCCCCTGGGAGCTCGGGCTCGCCGAGACGCAGCAGGCGCTCGTGCAGAACGACCTGCGCGGCCGCGTGCGACTGCAGACCGACGGTCAGCTCAAGACGGGACGCGACGTCGTCGTTGCCGCGGCGCTTGGCGCCGAGGAGTTCGGCTTCGCCACCGCGCCGCTCATCGTCGAAGGCTGCATCATGATGCGGAAGTGCCACCTGAACACCTGCCCCGTCGGCGTGGCAACGCAGGATCCGGTGCTCCGCGCGAAGTTCACGGGCCAGCCTGAGCACGTCATCAACTACTTCTTCTTCGTCGCGGAAGAGGCGCGCCGGATCATGGCGCAGCTCGGCGTGCGGACGATCGACGAGCTCGTCGGGCGCGTCGATCTGCTGAAGCCGCGCGACATGTCGGGCCACTGGAAGGCGTGCACGCTCGACCTGAAGGCGCTGCTGCACCGGCCGAAGGCCGCGCCGACCGTGGCGACGCATCAGGTGACGACGCAGCATCATCCAATCGACGACGTGCTCGATCGCAAGCTCATCGAGGTGTCCGAGCCGGCGCTCGAGCGCAAGCGTGCGGTGCGCGCCGTGTTCCCGATCCGCAACGCGAACCGCACCGTGGGCGCGATGCTGTCGGGCGAGCTGGTGAAGCGCTTCGGGAAAGACGGTCTGCCCGACGGCACGATCCGCTTCAACTTCACCGGCTCCGCGGGGCAGAGCTTCGGTGCGTGGTTGGCGAAGGGAGTGAGCCTCACGCTCGAGGGCGAGGCGAACGACTACATGGGCAAGGGACTCTCGGGGGGACGCATCGTCGTGTTCCCGCCGAAGGTTTCACGCTTCGATCCCGCCGAGGCCATTCTCGTCGGCAATGTCGCGCTGTACGGCGCGACGAGCGGCGACGCGTATCTCAACGGCGTCGCTGGCGAGCGGTTCGGCGTCCGGAACAGCGGGGCCACCGCAGTGGTGGAAGGGGTCGGCGATCATGGCTGCGAGTACATGACCGGCGGCGTCGTGGTCGTCCTCGGCAAGACGGGGCGCAACTTCGCCGCGGGCATGAGCGGCGGCGTCGCGTTCGTGCTCAATCTCGACCAGAAGTTCGAGCGTCGCTGCAACACCAGCATGGTGGCGCTCGAGGCAGTGGAGGATGAAGCGGACGTCGCGCTTCTCAAGAAGCTGATCAGCCGGCACGCCCGCTACACCGGCAGCGCACGCGCCCGGCGCGTGCTGGCGAACTGGGACGCGATGCTGCCCAAGTTCGTGCGGGTGATGCCGACGGAATACAGAAAGGCGCTCGAAGCGCGCGAACGGGAGCGACTCACGGAGGTCAAGAGCGATGGCGGGAACGGGCGATCCACGAGGGTTCCTCACGATCAGGCGCGCCGAGCCGCAGCGGAGGCCGGTGCAAGAGCGGACGAAGGACTGGCGGGAGTTCTACGTACAAACGCCGGATGAGCATTTCCGGACGCAGGGGGCGCGCTGCATGGACTGCGGCGTCCCCTTCTGTCAGGGCGACACCGGCTGTCCCGTTCAGAACGTCATCCCCGAGTGGAATTCGCTCGTCCGCGAAGGCCGCTGGCGCGATGCGTCGCTCGCGCTGCACGCGACGAACAACTTTCCGGAGCTGACGGGGCGCCTCTGCCCGGCGCCCTGTGAGACGGCGTGCGTGCTCGGCCTCATCGAGCAGCCCGTCGCCATCCGCAACATCGAGCAGGCAATCGCCGACAAGTCGTTCCAGGAAGGTTGGGTGGTGCCGCTCACCGGCGTCCCCGACTCGGGCTTCCGTGTCGCCGTCGTCGGCTCGGGGCCGGCGGGGCTCGCCGCCGCGCAGCAGCTGCGGCGCATGGGACACGCCGTCACCGTGTTCGAGAAGGACGACCGCATCGGAGGCCTGCTCCGCTACGGCATTCCCGACTTCAAGCTCGAGAAGGAGGTGCTCGAGCTACGCCTGCATCAGATGCGGGCCGAGGGCGTCGTGTTCGAGACGGGGATCGAGGTGGGCCGCGATCTCCACGTGAAGCAGCTCCGCGACGAGTTCGACGCGGTGCTCCTCGCCGGTGGCGCGCAGGTCGCGCGCGAGCTGCGCGTGCCCGGTCGCGAGCTCGGGGGCGTGCACCTCGCCATGGACTACTTGACGCAGCAGAACCGCCGCATCGCCGGCGACGACATCCCCGCCGATCAGTCGATCACGGCCGAGGGGAAGCGCGTCGTCGTGATCGGCGGCGGCGATACGGGATCGGACTGCATCGGCACCTGCCACCGCCAGGGCGCGGCTGAGGTGTTCCAGTTCGAGCTGCTGCCGGAGCCGCCAAAGGAGCGAGCCGAGTCCACGCCGTGGCCGCACTGGCCGATGAAGCTGCGCACCAGCCACGCGCATGAGGAGGGAGGCCACCGCGACTGGAGCGTCTCGACCACGTCGCTCGAGGGGGCGAACGGTCGCGTGCAGCGGCTTCGCGCCGTGCGCGTGGAGCTCCAGCAGGGACCGAACGGCCCGAAGTTCGTCGAGCAGCCCGGAAGCGACGTCACGCTCGACGTCGATCTCGTGCTGCTCGCCATGGGCTTCACCGGCGTGCCGCAGGAAGGGCTGCTCGGCGACCTCGGCATCACGATCGGACCGCGTGGTGCGGTTTCCACGGATGCGCACTACCGCACCAGCGTGCCCGGCGTCTTCGCCGCGGGCGACATGCGGCGTGGCGCGTCCCTCATCGTGTGGGCGATTCGCGAAGGGCGCGACGCCGCGGCCTCGATCGACCGGCATATGCGCCAGTCGGCGTCGTCCGGTGCGCGGCGACAGACCGCGTCGGCAAGCGCTTAGCCGACCGAGGGTGAGAGGGTGATCGAGGCGGCAGTGAAGGACGCAGTCACTGCCGCCAGCCCCTCGATCAGATGGCGACTTTCACCACCGGAATGCCGGCAGCCGCGGCGCTCGCGATCCCGGACTCCGAGTCCTCGAAGGCGATACACTCCGTCGGCGATACACCGAGCCGCGCCATCGCGTCGAGATAGGCGTCGGGTGCCGGCTTGTGATGCGCGACGTCGTCGCCCGTGACGACGACGTGAAACAGCTCCTGCAGCGCGAACTGCCGCAACACCGCCTCCACCCCTTCGGCGGATGAAGTGGTGACGAGCCCGAGGAGAAGTATGGACCGCGCGCTCTTCGCGAGGGCGACGAGCGGTGCGTTGACACGGACGTCCGACAGCAGCTCGGGATAGATCTCGCGCTTCCGCCGGGCGATCGCCGCCGGATCTGCCGACGAGCCCGCGCGTGCGAGAAGCTCCGGGAGGAAGTCGCGCCATTGGCGCCCCGCGGCGATCGCCGCGCACTCGTCGGGCTGTGCCGCCACGCCGAAGTCGCGCAGCGCTCGCGAGTACGCGGTCGACGTCGCCCCCACTGTATCGACGAGCGTTCCATCGAGGTCGAAGAGCAGCGCGCGAAGGTCAGACACCGTAGGTCTCCCGGTACCCGCGAAGCAGCAGCGAGGTGCAGGCGAAGAAGGTGACTCCCTGCTGCAGCGAGCTCCGGCACTTGTACGGCGTGAGCCGAAGAAAGTTCACGAGCTCGTGGAAGGCTACCTCGCGCATCGCGGCGTTGCCCAGTCGCTCCGCGAGCAGTCGCGTCACGCTGCCGTGCAGCATCGCGTAGGCGTTCGATCTCGACAGCACCAACCTGATGTCCGAACCGTGCAGCGTCGAAGAAGCGCCGCGATTCAGGCTCTCGTAGCCCAGGTTGAGCGACTGCATCAGCTTCGCCCAGTCGATGAGCGGCGTCTCGAAGATGTTCTCCGGATTCGGATCGATGAGATACCAGCCCTTGGGCAGCTCGGGACAGACGATGATGTTCTCGATCGTCAGATCGCCATGCACGATGGTCGTGTCGAAGCTCTCGATCTGCGCGCGGAGCCACTTCATGTCACGGAGGCAATCCCACTCCGTCAGTCTGTGGGACGCGCCATTGATCGAATACGAGTCGTCCACCACCGCGTCGACGAACGCGAGAATGTCCGAGGCGTTCGCGGCCGCCTTTCGCGAGAGGTATGCCTCGATCACTTCGGGCGAGGCCTGGCCGGACGCATGCACCCTGTGAAAATCCGCCACGTCCTCGATGATGCTCGTGAGAATCCCTTCGCTGAACGATACCGGCGCGGTGTGCACGACGTCGTAGCAGTCGCGCGCGCCGAGGTGGTACGGCATGTCGAAGTGATACTTCCCCGGGTACACGCGTTCGGAGATCACCTCGGTCATCGAGAGTCGGGGTGCATGGCGGCGGAGCCATTCGGCCTGAACGCGCAGCTTCTCCGCCGCCGAACCCGTTGCGAGCTTCCGGATGCGGAGCGCGCCTTCGACCTCGACCACCGCGGTTACCGCGTCGGACCCTCCGGGCAGGAATCGATGGACGACGATGTCGTCCATCGCCTCGAGCACGAGCGCCGATACCGTACCCTCGCTCGCGCTGAAGTGCGAGAGGAGGAATGCGTCGTAGTCCACCGGCCGCCTGAATGCGAGCGCGACCGCGGGCGGTGACGACCCTGGCTGCTCGAGCCCGAATTGCTTGATGAACCTCCAGGATCGGCGGAATGTCTGCCGTTGGCGGACCGCGCCGATGGCGAGCACCGCGACGACGGGGATGGCCGTGAACAGCGCGAGCGCGGCACTCGTCGCCGACAGGCCGCCCGCGGCCACCAACTCGTTGAGGAGCGAATGCAGGGGTGCGCCGAGCAGGGCGATGGTGACGCCGGCGAACGTGATCGCGATGGAGCGGGCGAGCAGCGCATAGGCCGCGAGGTAGCATCCCCACATCCCGACACTGACGATCAGGAAGCGCAGCGAGAAGATCGGGCCGCCGACCACGAGGCGAGAAGTCTCCCACGTGAACTCGACGACTCCAGCGCGGATCCGATCGTTGAACACCGACGCGAGTCGCCAGACGACGCGACGCGCCCCGACGCGTCGCTGCACCAGGAGTGCGCCCGCGACCATGACGATGGCCGCGAGCGTGAGGGCGATCGCCGTGCGCTTCGCCACTGGCTCGAGGGTTCCGGACCTCGCCGCGATCGCGGCCGCGATGAGGGCAACGGCCATGAGGTCCGACGTACGTTCCGCGGCGACGGTGGCGGCGACCTGTGCGAAGCGCAGCCGCAGTCGCGTGCTGATGAACAGCACTCGCATCAGCTCGCCGATGCGGAACGGCAGCAGCGTGTTCAGCGCGAAGCTTAGCGAGAGCGCGAGCAGCAGGTCGAACCGGCCGGGCAGCTGCTCGCGGCCGAACAGCATTCCGTGTCGGGAGGCGCGCAGCACGTGCGCGACGAAGAGCACGGCGACCGCCGCTATGAACAGCTCGATGGTCGCGGCCCTCATTCCGCCAGGCGTGCGAGAAGACGCCGATCCGCATCAGCCAATGCGTCCAGCTCCTCGGGAGTACCGAACGACACGTGATGCGCGAGCTCGACGAAGGGGATCTCGCAGCCGTCGGCGATCATGAGATCGTACAGTCCACTGACGAAGAGCTCTCCGTAGCGGCACGCCTGTCGATACTGCGGCATCCGGTCGAGCAGCTGCTTCGGATCGGCGAAGAGATAACACCCGGCGATGGCGAACGGGCTCACGACCTGCTTTTCGACCGTGCCCGCCACCTGGCCTGCCTCGTTCAGCCGAACGTACGAGTACGCGGGATTCGAGGAACGGAACGCGACCAGCGCCCCACTCACCTGGCCGCCGAGCCGGTCCGTCAGCGGCGCGAGCGACGTGCCGATGAAGGCGTGATCGCAATCGTTGACGGCGACGGGACCGGCGCTCGCGAGTGCGGCGGCGCCGATCGCCGCGGTTTCCGCCGCACCCGCGGTGACCTCGCTGATCACTCGCACGGTGGCTCGAGGGAAGTGACGGCGGATCTCGACGTCGATCCCGAGCTCCTCGACGTGTTCCTCCAGGACGACGAACACGATCTCGCGCACCGTCGCCGCCCGACACACGCTCTGTGCCGCCCACCAGAACAGTGGGCGACCCTCGAGATCGATCAGGGGCTTCGGGACCAGCCGGCCGGCACGCCGGAACCGCGCGCCTCGACCGGCCATCGGCATCACCAGGGCGAGATCGCTCATCGAGGCCCTCGCTAGGCCGGCGATCTGCGATCGCCATGCGAGACGGACCCGCCGTCGTGGCGCGCCACGACCTCGAAGGGATACGACCCGCGTGGAGACGATCGATGCTCCCCGTGCCTGAAGCGCGATCGTCGCAGCAGGTACTCTCCGGCGATGTACACCGTCCGCGCCGTCTGCGACACGATCCGCACGTTCGAGCGCTGATCCTCCTCTCGCCATGAGATCGGGAAGAACGAGGTGCGAAGCCCGCGATCGTACAGCCCGAGCAGCAGGTAGACGTTGAAGCGAAGGTCGTCGGGATATCGGAGCAGCGCGTCGCTCGCGAACACCGATCGTGCGAACACGTTGAGCCCCGATCCCAGGTCGTACACTCGGCGTCTGGAGACGAGCGTGAAGAGCAGGTTGAACACCATGTTCCCCCACCGCCGGCTCCACGAGTAGCCAAGCAGCCGCGAGCCGCTCATGAAGCGAGCGCCGAGACAGGCGTCGAAGCGTCGGTGCGTGCCGTCGCGCAACGTCGGGAGGACGTCGGTGATCGTCGCCTGATCATCGCCGTGAAGCACGACGACGTGGGTGAACTCCCGTTCGACCGCGTACGCGAATGCCGCCTTGTGAGAGCCGCCGAGGTTGTAGTTCTCGACGTTGCGCACTACCGTCGCGCGTACGCCTCTGAGCTCAGCTAGTGCGTCGACTGCCGCGCCCACCGTCCGATCCCGACTCCCATTGTCGACGATCAGCAGCTCGGCGAACGGGGAGTCGCCCAGTCCCGCGAACTGCGCCAGCACGCGCCCAATCTGTTGCTCGCAGTTGTAGCACGGGATGAAGACGAGGATGCGGTCACTCATGCCGCGACGCGTGCTCCCCTGACGACGATCACGGAGAACCCGAGGCGGCGTTCACGGCGCTCGCGTGTAGGCGAAGCCGACACGCGCGGCGAGCACGGCGTCAACCTGTGACAACGGAACCGCGCGCGCAGTAAGCTCCGGATGGAGGCGCTCGATCACCGCGATGAATCGCTGGTACGATCCGATGATCGTGTCCATCGCGGCGGCGGTGACCGGGGTGGCCGTGATAGGCACCCAGCCGGTGCCTGATCGCCGGGATGATTCGTATCGGCGCTCGAACTCGTCATCAGGCCCGAGCTTGCGCTCGAGAAGCGCCTCCAGCCGGTCGACCGGTGCCAGCATGAACGCGCTATCTGGTTCGAATGCGATCATGCATGGCTTGGCGTACGTGGAGGCGCGCTCCGGTAACAGCAGCTCCCCCGCTCGGAGGAAGGGCGTGTGCAGCCGCACGTGCACGACGCGCGAACTGCCGCGGACGAACTGCTCGGAGATCCGCCGACACTGCGCGGGCAGATCCGTCGTGGGCGCGATCTCGAACCCGGCGTCCTGCAGTGCGAGGTGGAAGTATCGGTCCGAGTTCCATTCGTCCGTCACTATCACTGAGCGTCGGGCTGCGCCGAGGTCGGCGGCGAATCGACTCAGCTCACGCCCGTTGGAATTCACGGCGCGCTGCCAGCGCGGCCACTGGCGGAGATTGCGCAGTCGGCCGATCGTGGCCCGCGGCCCGTCGTCGATGCGGTAGTTGACCAACGGTCCGAACACGACGAACGCCGTCACGGCGACGAGCACCGCCCGCATGCTCGGCAGGCGTGACGCGGTGAGTTCGGGCGCTGCATAGCGCCAGCCACGAATGACGAGCGCGGCAATGAAGGGCGTCAACGGAAGCAGCTGGCGCGCCTGCCACAGCTTGCCGAGCGAAGCCAGGTTGAAGAGCAGCGGCACGGCAAGGAGCAGGAGCAGCGTCAACAAATTGCGCTGCCGGACGACCTGGAAGATTCCGAGCCCCGCGAAGATGGCCCCAGGCACTCCCGCGAAGAGTACGCCCTGCTCCGCGTGACGCAGGAGAGACCAGCCACGTGCCCAGAGCGACACGACGTAGGCGCTGATACGCACCACGTCGAGGAAAGTGGAGTGAAACAGCGCGAGCACGCCGAACACCACCACTGCGCAGCACACTCCGAACGCGGCCGATTTCAGGAAGAATCGACGCTGGAGTCGGTCTGTCTCGTAGAAGAGCAACGGGACGGCGGGCGCCAGCAACAGCGCGTCCGTGCGAGCGAGCATGGCGGCCCCGAACAGCAGGCCAGCCGCGGCCGCTGAGGCGACGCTGGGCATCGTCGCGACCAGAGCGAGCGCCGACAGCGCGAGCGCGGACGACAGGACGTTGTCGTTGAAGAAGAACGCGCTCTCGCTCACACCGGGCAGCAGCAGGAGCGCCACGGCCGTGGCCGTCCAGCCCGCGCTGCTCCATCGGCGAGTGAGGATCGCCGAGGCGATGAGAAACACGACGAAGCTCACCCACACCGTCACCCGCATCGCCATATCTCCGCTCACCCCGGGGAGGCGGCTGAGCAGCGAGACGGCCACCGTCGTGCCGAGGCGGGAGAGCCCGAAGAACTCCAGGCTCACGGGATACAGGGTGTCGAATCGCGAGACGTCCCCATCGCGAATGTACAGCCCCAGCGACACGATCGAGGCGCTGAACCCCTCGACGTGAGCCGGCGTGAGTGCCGGAAAGAGCAGGACCACCGCGCTCAGAACGACGGCGAGACGCAGCGCCCTCGTTCGCCATGGCCCGCCGGCCAGCGGTGTTGGCGTCGTGGTGGCGGAGGGGTCCATGGCCATTGAATTGGCAATGTCGGCGATGCCTCCGGGCCTCGCAAGCACGCGGTCTTCCGCCTTCCAGCCCTCCGGAGCGGCCGTTAGGTTCGGGATCGAGCGCCCCTCACCTTTCGTTCGGAGCAACGCCGTGCACCTGCTCGATCTCCGCTGGCGCCGCGTCCTCGCGGCGCTCGCTCTCTGCGCGACCGCTGGGGCGCCCGCCGCCGCGCAGACACCCGCTTACAGGAACGAGGCGCTCTCGTTCGAGGCGCGCGCCGCCGACCTCGTGAGTCGCATGACGCTCGAGGAGAAGGCGAACCAGATGAAGGACGCCGCACCCGCCATCGAGCGGCTCGGCGTGCCGATATACAACTGGTGGAACGAAGCGCTGCACGGCGTCGCGCGATCGGGCCTGGCTACCGTGTTCCCACAGGCGATCGGCTTCGCGGCAACGTGGGACGACTCGCTCGTGTTCCGCATGGCCTCGGTCATCTCCGACGAGGCGCGAGCCAAGCATCACGAGTACGTCCGCAGCAATCAGCGGCAGCGCTACCAGGGCCTCACGATCTGGTCGCCCAACATCAACATCTTCCGTGATCCCCGATGGGGACGCGGCCAGGAGACGTACGGCGAGGATCCATTCCTCACCGGCCGACTCGGCGTCCAGTTCATCCGCGGTCTGCAGGGGAACGACCCGAAGTACTACAAGACCATCGCGACGGTGAAGCACTTCGCCGTTCACTCGGGGCCGGAGCCCGAGCGTCACACGTTCGACGCCGTGGTGAGCGAGCGCGACCTGCGCGAGACGTACCTGCCGCACTTCGAGACGACGATCAAGGAAGCGAAGCCGTACTCGCTCATGTGCGCCTACAACCGCGTGAACGCCGAGGCGGCCTGCGGCAGCGATCTGCTGCTCGGGATTCTGCGCCGCGACTGGAAGTTCCCCGGGTACATCGTCTCCGACTGCGGCGCGATCGACGACATCTACCAGAATCACAAGGTCAAGGCCACGCCGGAGGAGGCCGCTGCGCTCGGCGTGAAACACGAGACGGACCTCGACTGCTTCGGTCGAGTCTACCCGAAGCTCGTGGACGCGGTGAAGCAGGGCCTCATCTCCGAACGCGAGATCGACGCGTCGGTGCGCCGGCTCTTCGTCGCACGAATGAAGCTTGGGATGTTCGACGCGCCCGAGCACGTGCGCTGGGCACAGATCCCCTTCTCCGTGCTCGATCAGGCGGCGCACCGCGAGCTCGCGCGCCAGGTCGCCCGTGAGTCGATCGTGCTGCTCAAGAACGACCGCAATACGCTGCCGCTCCGCAAGAGTGCGGGGACGATCGCCGTCATCGGCCCCAACGCCGATCAATGGCGCATGCTGCTCGGCAACTACAACGGCATCCCGAAATCACCGGTCACTCCGCTACGCGGTATCCGCGAGGCGGTGGCGAGCTCCGGTGCGCGCGTGGTGTACGCGCTCGGGTCGGATCTGGCGGAGGGCTTTCCGGTGCTGAGCAGCATGCCCTCCACCGTGCTGCGTACACCGGACGGCAAGCCCGGACTTGGGGCCGAGTATTTCAGCAGCAAGGCGATGGACGGAGCGCCGGTTTTCACGGCGACGGACACGGTGGTGGAGGCCGACTGGGCCGAAGCCGCTCCGCGCGCGGAGATGAACGCGAACGACTTCGGCGTGCGCTGGACAGGGACCTTCACACCGCCCGTCACCGGCGCGTACCGGCTCGGCGTCATCGGCACGATGCGCGTTCAGCTCTTCCTCGACGACAGCGTAATCGCGCGCTCCGTCTATCCGCAGCGCGACAACGAGTTCCCCGATCCGCGTCTCTCGCAGTCCGACCCCGCGCGTCCGCTGCAGTTGGAAGGCGGCCGGAGCTACCGCCTGCGTCTCGAGGCGGCAGAGACGTACGGTGAGGCGCAGGCACAGCTCGTGTGGGCGCCGCCGAGTGGGCCGCTCGAGGAAGCCGCCGTGGCCGCCGCGCAGCAGGCCGACGCCGTGGTGCTCTTTCTCGGGCTGACCGCGAATCTCGAAGGCGAGGAGATGCGCGTGCAGATCCCTGGGTTCCGGGGCGGCGACCGGACGTCCATCGATCTGCCGGCACCGCAGCAGCGTCTGCTCGAGAAGGTCGTCGCCGTCGGCAAGCCGACGGTGCTCGTCCTGCTCAATGGCAGCGCCCTCGCGGTGAACTGGGCGCAGCAGAACGTTCCCGCGATCGTCGAGGCGTGGTATCCCGGTCAGGCCGGTGGGAGCGCGATCGCCGACGTACTGTTCGGCGACTACAATCCGGCCGGCCGGCTGCCGGTCACGTTCTACAAGAGCGTGAACGACCTTCCGCCGTTCGAGGACTACGCGATGAAGGGGCGGACGTATCGCTACTTCGGCGGCGCGCCGCTCTATCCGTTCGGACATGGTCTGAGCTACACGACCTTCGCCTACGTGAACCTGCGCACGAGCGCCGAGCGCGTGGCGGCGGCGGGCACGATCGGTGTCTCGGTCGACGTCAGGAACAGCGGGGCGGTGGCGGGCGACGAGGTCGTGCAGCTCTACGTGTCGCATCCGGCGTCGAAGGTGCCGCGGGCGATCAAGGAGCTGCGCGGCTATCGGCGCGTGACGCTGAACCCCGGTGAGACGCGCACGGTACGATTCTCGGTTCCCGTCTCGTCGCTCGCGTACTGGAACGAGCAGACGCATGGGTGGGTCGTCGAAAGCGCACCCGTCACAGTGCAGGTGGGCGCATCGTCGGCCGACATCCGCGCCGAGCGGACGGTCCGGGTCATCGGTGGAGGAGTGAAGCGCTGAGCCATCCCCTGTCCCGCGCCGCGATGCGGCGGCGCGTTCTCCTCGTCGCCGGTGTCGCGCTCGCGCTGACACCGGCGGCGCGCACGTCCGCACAGCAGACGTCGCCGACGGTCGCGCGAGACGACGCGCGCTTCTCGTTCTACGACCACGGACCGTACCGTCCCGGCATTCCACGGCCGGAGTCGCTGCTGGGCTATCCGGTCGGCGAGCAGAACACGCAGTACGCCGCGCAGGAGCGCACGATGCTCGGTATCGCCGACGCGGCGAAGGATCGCGTGCGCGTCGAGGAGTTCACGACGACGTACGAGCGGCGACCGATGCGACTCTACATCGTGTCGTCGCCGGAGAACATCGCGCGGCTCGACGCCATTCGGCGTGACCTCGATCGGCTCGCCGATCCGCGCGGCAGCTCGCCCGCGGAGCTCGACGCCCTCGCCGCGCGCGTGCCGGCGGTAGTCTGGATCTCCGGCTCGGTGCACGGCAACGAGTCGCCCGGCTTCGAGACGTGCATTCAGCTGCTCTACCAGCTCGCCGCGAGTGAGAATCCGGCGGCGCTCGCGGCGCTTCGCAACACGATCGTGATCCTCAACCCGAGCTCCAACCCGGACGGTCACGAGCGATTCACGGTGTGGTACAACTCGGTGAGCGTCGGCGCCCCCGATCCGCGCGCGATGGAGCACCTCGAGCCGTGGAGCGTGCAGGGGCGGTACAATCACTACCGCTTCGACATGAACCGCGATCTCATCGCCTCGACGCAGCGCGAGGTGCAGGGAGTCATGCGGATGATGCTGAAGTGGCATCCGATGGTCGCGGCGGATCTGCACGGGCACGTCTCTACCTACTTCTTTCCTCCCGCCGCGCGTCCGGTCAACGCCAACATCGTCGGTGATCCCGGGAAGTGGCTCGAGCTGTTCGGCCGCGCGAACGCCGCCGCGTTCGACCGCTATGGCTGGATGTACTACTCGCGCGACGTCTACGATCTCTACTACCCGGGCTACTACGACGCCTGGCCGTCGCTCAACGGCGCGATCGGCATGACGTTCGAGACAGATGGCGGCGGGCATCGCGGCGTGCTCTGGCGCCGCGCGGACGGTACGCTGCTCTCGCTCCGCGACGGCATCGCCAAGCACTTCGTCGCTTCGCTCGCCACGATCGCGGCCACGTCGTCGCGCGCCGAGGAGCGTGTTCGCGACTACCTCGCCTTCCGCCGGCGCGCGGTGTCCGACGGTCAGTCGGGCGCGATCCGCCGTGTGATCATCGCACCCGCGCGCGACCCCGGACGCGCGGCGGAGCTCGTGAGCGCGCTGCTGCGCGCCGGGATCGAGGTGCGCCGCGCCAGTGCAGGCTTCTCCTCGGCGCGCGCACACGCGTATGCCGATGACGCCGTCGCGACGCGCCGCTTCGACGCGGGCGCGTTCGTCGTCGATCTCGCCCAGCCGCAGGGCAAGGTCGCCAAGGCGATCCTCGAGCCGACGCACGAGCTCGACCCCGCGTTCGCGCAGGCGCAGATCGCCAGGTTCCAGCGCAATCAACGTCGCGGCCGTCGCGCCGAGGCCGAAGAGTACGAGTTCTACGACGTCACCGCCTGGTCGCTCCCCGTCGCGTTCGGCGTCGACGCGTACTGGACCGACGACACAGGGCCCGTCGCCGGCGAGCTGCTGACGCTCCCCGCCGAGGAGCCCGCCCTGCCACAGGCGCAGCAGCAGCCGCGTCGCATCGGGGGCGAGCTGCTCGCCGTGGACGTCGGCGGCGGAATCGTCGGTGGGCGCGGCGCGACATCGGCGTATCTCTTCAGCCCCGAGCGCAACGGCGCGCCGAAGCTCGCGTATCAGCTGCTCGCCGACGGCTTCCGAGTCGCCGTGGCGTCGCGGCCCATCGAAGCCGGCGGCCGTCAGTGGCCCCGCGGCACCTACGTCGTGCGCGTGGCGCGCAACGACTCCACGCTCGCCACTCGCCTCGACGCGCTCGCCCGTGCCAGCGCCGTCGACGTCACCGGCGTGAGCACCGCGCAGGCGGGAACGGGACAGTACGGCATCGGCTCCGAATCGATCATCTCCATCCCGACGCCGAACATCGCGGTGATCGCCGACGAAGGTGTGTCGCAGACGGGCTACGGCGCGATCTGGTTCTCGCTCGAGCGACGCTACGGCGTGCGCTTCACTCCCATCGGCATCTCGGAGCTCGATCGCGACCTCTCGAAGTTCACGGCCATCGTGTTCCCTTCCGGACGCTATTCACGCGTGTCGAAGGACGCGGTCGAGCGCCTCAAGTCCTGGGTGCGCGCCGGCAACACCCTCGTGACGATGGGCTCGGCCTCCGCGTGGGCTGCCGAGGAGGGCGTCGCGCTCACGAGTGCTCGGCGCATCGCCGCCGAGCCGGAGTCGAGCGCCGCGAAGCCGGAGCC
>DATEOG010000086.1:0-7512 GCA_035274345.1 Gemmatimonadaceae bacterium | reverse complement strand
TCCGCTCGCGTGAACCGTCGAGGTCGCCACTCATGGCCGTCACCCTCCCTTCTTTACCACGCGCGCGCGACCTGCGCGCCGCACTCCCCAACTCTCCATCCATCGCGCCGCGCGAGCGCCTGCTCTCGCTGGACGTATTTCGGGGGCTCACCGTCGCCGGGATGCTCCTCGTGAACGATCCGGGTACCTGGGAATCCATCTACCCGCCGCTCGAGCATGCCGCCTGGCACGGTTGGACTCCGACCGACCTCGTCTTCCCGTTCTTCCTGTTCATCGTCGGCATCACGACGTACCTCTCGCTCAGTGCTCGGCGCGCTCGCGGCGACGACGAACGGGCCATCCGTGCGCAGATCATCCGGCGCGGCGCACTGATCTTCCTCTTCGGGCTCCTCATCAACGGCTTCCCCTATTTCACCTGGGGTGACGTCGCCGGAGTCGTCGATCCGAGCCTCGGGCGGCGCATGGTCGATCGACTGCTCCACTGGCGCATCCTTGGTGTGCTTCAGCGCATCGGGATCGCGTACACCGTCGCCGCACTCCTCACTCTGCGCACCTCGGTGCGCCAACAGGTGATCACGCTCGCGGCGCTGCTCTTCGGCTACTGGCTCATAATGACGGCGCTGCCCGTGCCGGGTGAGGGTACGATCGGCGCATTGCTCCTCGACACGCCCTCTCGCACGATGGCCGCATGGGTGGACCGTACGGTGCTCGACTGGAGCCGGTGGGGGCTGGGCAATCACATCTGGGGTTCGAGCGTCACTTGGGACCCCGAGGGTGTGCTGTCGACCGTGCCCGCGGTCGCGACAGCGATGCTCGGCAACCTCGCGGGCCGCTGGATCGGCGAGCGGCGCCCACTCACCGAGCGCCTGGCCGGCCTCTTCGCCGCGGGGGCGCTCGCAATGATGCTCGGCTCGATGTGGGGCTGGTCCTTCCCCATCAACAAGAGCCTCTGGACGAGCTCGTACGTGCTGTTCACCGGCGGATTGGCGGCGGTCGCACTCGCCACGGTGATGTGGATCGTCGACTTCAACCGCGTGCGGCGCTTTACCACGCCCTTCGTCGTGTACGGCGTCAACCCCATCGTCGCCTTCGTCGGCTCGGCGGTGATGGCGCGCTGCATCTACTCGATCTTCAAGGTGACTTACGCCGGGGAGCGAATCTCCCTCCAGCAGGGTATCTATCGCACGCTCTTCGCCTCGTGGCTCACGCCGGAGAACGCGTCGCTCGCTTTCGCGCTCGCATTCGTGGCGTTCTGGTACGGGGTGCTGCTCCTGCTGCACCGCCGAGGGATCATCCTCAAGGTGTGACGTCGGCGTCTCCCATTCGTAGACAGCTCGTACGGTCATTGACCGAGCGCGCTGCGATTACCGGCTGCGCCGCGTCCCCGTCTGGAACGCGAGTTGCCACCTCCACGACGCGATGCATCACCTGATCTATCGCGCGCGCAGACTGCGCGTCGCGCTCCTCGCCGCTCTGACGGTCGTCGTCCTCGCCCCTGCGGGCACCACGATCGAAGTGCCCCTCGGACCAGCGCCGCTCGAGGCGCAGGCGTCGAGTCGCACGAAGACGCGCGCAAAGACGCAGACGAAGCGACCGGCGCGACGCACAGTGCGACGCACCCGCGCGCGCCGTGCAGCCCCCGTCACGGCCCCGGCATGGACGGCGCCGATCGGACTCGCCGCCCTCACGACCGACCTGTCCGGGATGATCTCGACGAAGATCCGCAGCGGACGGTTCGGCGTCATGGTCGCGTCGCTCACCCGCGGTGACACGCTCTTCGCCCAGAACGCCGGTGAGATGATGCAACCGGCGTCCACCATGAAGCTCTTCTCCACCGCGGTCGCCCTCGACCGCCACGGACCGGAGCACACCTTCTCCACCGATGTGCTGCGCGACAGGCCCCTCGGCGGCGACGGGATCATTCCGGGCAACATCTACCTGCGCGCCGACGGCGATCCGTCCATGTCGGCGCGCTTTTATCGCGATCCCAACCTCCCGATGGCGACGCTCGCGCGCTCCATCGCCTCGGCCGGGGTGAAGCGCATCACGGGCGACCTGGTCTTCGACGCAACCGCCTTCGACGACCGCCGGATCCCGGAAGGGTGGAAGACGACGTACCTCGGCGCCGCGTACGCCGCGCGCGTGTCGGCCCTGTCGCTCAACGAGAACATCGTCTGGGTCGTCGTGCAGCCGTCGGGCAAGGAGGCGTCGGTGACGCTCGAGCCCATGTCCACGACGATCCCCGTCCGCAGCAAGGTGCGACTCGTCGGCGGACGCGGCGGCCGCATCGTCGCTCGTCGCGCGAACGACGGCGGGATCGACGTGAGTGGATCGATCGGCTCTTCGAGCGGGCCGCTGCGCTACTCGCTCGTCGTCGACGATCCCGCTCTGTTCACCGCCGGTGCACTCCGTGCAGCCCTTCAGGCCGAAGGCATCACGGTGGAGGGCGCCGTGCGAACCGGCAAGACGCCCGCGAACGCCGAGAAAGTCGCGAGCCTCGCGTCGCCTCCGCTGTCACGCATCGTCTCGGAGATGAATCGCGAGAGCATCAACGTCGTCGCCGAACTGCTCTTTCGCGATGCCGCGCGCGCGTCGGCGTCGAGCGTAGGAACCGCCGAGACGGGACTCGCCAACCTCCGCGAGTTCATGCAGAAGAAGGTCTCGGCCAACCCGTACGAGATCCGCGTCACCGACGGATCGGGACTCTCGACGCTCGACTACTTCACCCCGCGCGCGATGATCCAGTTGCTGGGCTACGCGCACAAGTGCGACTGGTCGTCGGCGTTTCACGGGTCGCTGCCTGTGGCCGGCGAATCGGAGCTCCTTCGCCTCCGCATGCGGGCCACGCCGGCGCAGGGAAACCTGCACGCCAAGACGGGGACGACGAACACGGTGGTGAGCCTCGCCGGATACGTCACGGCGAAGAACGGCGAGATTCTCGCGTTCTCGTTCATCTACAACGGCAACGACCGCTGGAACGCCAAAGCGACGATCGACGCGATGGGAGCGACGCTGGCGAATTTCGTGAGAGAGTGAACCGGGCAGTGAGTTAGCTGGTCGGATCGTTGGTTGGTGAGAAACCAACGATTCAACCAACTAACTCACCGACTCTCTCAGATCTATCCCCCGCGCACGCAGCTCCCGGATGTACGCCTCCGCCGGGATGCACTCGTCCGGCGTCCACACGCCCGGTGGGCCGACCTCTCGGCGCACCTGCATCTGCCCCGTGATCGACAGCGAGTAGCCGGTCGTCCGCATCATCGCGCTGACGCCGTTGGACTCGTCGTACAGATCGACGAGATCGAACCGTCGCTCGGCGGGCTTGCCGTTCTTCGTTCCGCGTACGATCACGCGCAGCGCGAGCAGATCCTTCCCCTTCGACTTCGAGAGCTTCGGACCCACCGTGGCGACGAACACGTCGCGCGGCGAGACCTTCTGCCCCTTCACCTCCACGGGGTCGACGTCCAGCAGGCCGAGCTCGCGAATCGTCTCCATGATCTCGGCGTGACCCGGATAGCGAAGCGTCTTGTACTCCATCTCCGGGATCTTCCCCTCGTAGCGGAACGCCATCGTGGACAGTCCGCCCGCCGTGTGAAACGCCTCGAGCGTGCCCGCCGGCGCGGGGAACTCGACCGATTCGCGCTCGGACAGTGCCGTCACCTGGCTGCGCTTACCGCCGCGCAGCACCCATGAGCGCGTCGTGTAGTAGTCGAGTACACCCTCGAGCGAGTAGACGACCTGATAGTTCAGCGGTGGCTCCGGATTCTGCGGCAGCCCCCCGACGTAGATCTTCACCGACTCGACCTTGTCCATCTGCCGGATGCCGTGCTCGGCCAGGATGTTCACCATCCCGGGCGCGACGCCGCAGTCGGGGATGATGGTAACTCCCTTCGCCCGTGCCTGATCCGCGAGCGTCTTCTGCTGGAAGACGATCTCCGTGTTGCCGCCGAGGTCGCAGAAATGCACGCCGGCCTCGACCGCGCACTCGGCGAGCTGGAGGTTGAAGTAGTAGGGGATGGCACTCAGCACGGCGTCCGACTCGCGCATCACGGCGAGCACCGCTTCACGGTCGCGAACGTCGAGCGTCGTCGGGATGAGGCGTGGACCCGAGAGGGGCTTGAGGAACTCGGGCAGGTGGTCGAGGCGAAGGTCGGCCAGCCGCACCTGGCTTACCTCCGGGTTCTGCAATAGATCGTAGGCACACGCCGAGCCCTGCAGGCCAGCTCCGAGAACGAGCATTCGCATCGAGCATCATCTCCGTGTCAGCGGGACGGAGCGAGAAATGTAAACGGGGGTCCAGCGGTTCGGGCCGCATGACCGCGCACGATCCTAGCATCTCTGAGAGCCATGACGCCTCCATCCTCCGCCGTCTCAGATGAAACCGCCTGGCGACGCCATCTGATCGACGATGACGCCGGGATCCGTTCGCTGCTCGAGCGCACCAAGCGGATCGCCGTGCTCGGGATCAAGACACCCGAGACGGGACAGCCGGCGTACTACGTCGCCGAGTACGCGAAGCGCGCCGGCTACGACATCGTGCCGGTGCCGGTCTACTACCCGGACATCACCGAGATCCTCGGCGAGCCGGTGTACCGAACCCTTGCCGCGATCCCCGGCGAGGTCGACATGGTCGACGTCTTCCGTCGCTCGCGCGACATCGAAGCCCACGTGGACGACATCCTCGCCAAGCGGCCGGCGTCGGTCTGGTTCCAGCTCGGCATCCGCAACGACGCGGTTGCCGAGCGCCTCGCACGCGAGGGGATCGACGTCGTGCAGGACCGCTGCCTTCTCGTGGAGATCGGCGCAATCAGACGCTGATCGCGCAGCGGCTCGCCGCCGTCAGCGAACGACGAGCAGACCGTGTGGCAGGTCCAGCTGCCACCACCGCGGCGCGAGCTCGCGAAGCGCTTCGGCGAGCGGACGGACGCGACCAGGCGCGAGCAGCACGCGAACCTCGCGTTCCGTCCGAAGCACGGGATACCGGCGACCGGCGGCACGCAGCGCCGACCTCGAATCGGCGGACAGACGCAGCGTGTGATTCGCGACGTCGAATGCCGGAACGGCGGCGTCGATCGTCTCGATGCCGACGATCGGAGACGCACCCGACGCGCTGTCGAACGCGACCATCCGTGTGACCAGGTCGACCCAGAGCGTATCACCTGGCGCGGCGCGCTCGATCGGAAACCGCATCAACGCACCCTCCACTGTCGGCGGTCGCACGGCGATCGTCGCGTCTCGCGCCGACGACGCCACGCGCTCGCGCCAGTCGAGCAGCGAGCGGATCGGGGCGGCGAGCGCGCGCACAGTCGTCGACGGCAGCCCGAACTCTCCCGCTTCCTCCACCAGCACGAGTCCCGGGCGGAGCGCGCCCTTCATCGCGAGATACCGTCCCAGCCGCGCTCGCGCGATGGCGTCTCGCGGACGCGCGCGCACGCCGGCGTAAAGCATCTCCTCCGCCTCCGTCCAGCGGCCCGCGTCGATCAGCGACTCCACTTCCGATCGCGGGAGCTCGCCATCAGACACGCCTGACGGCGCCGGCGCGAGCGCCAGGAGCACGCCCGCCAGAGCGAGGAGGCGAAGTCCGATCACAGGCGTGAGATTCGGGCGAGCAGCATGGAGTCGGGATCGAAGGCGATCGACGTGGGCCGGCGTGCGAATCGGCCCGGCAGCGGCACCGTCGCACGCGGCTCCGCCGGGATATCGACGACCAACCGTCGCGGCACGTCATCGGTCCCGGTGACGACGACAGTCAGGGGCAGCGCGAACGCGCCGAACCGCCCCTCCTGCAGCGCCAATACGGTGACCGTTCCCTTGCTCGCGTCGTACGCCCAGCCGAGCGACGGTTGGGCGTAGCCCGGCCGACGCAGCCACTGATCGAAGAACTGCACGAGGGATCGGCCCGAAGACCGCTCCAGCGCGACGCGCACGTCGTCGCTCGTCGCGTTGCCGTGCCGATGCGCGGCGTAGTAGCTCCTGATTCCGCGGAAGAATGCGCTGTCCCCGAGCTCGCGGTGGAGCATCGACAGCACGAAGCCGCCCTTGTCGTAGCTGTTCGCGTTGAGGAGCGCCATGTAGTCCGTCTGCGCAGTGTCGATCACCGGCCGCCGCGCGACGACACTGTCGGCGAGCACCTTGGCACGAAGCTTCGCGAGCTGGGCGCGATACGCGGGATCGCCCCCTGCCTCGCGCGCCCAGAGCGCCGTGAAGTAGTCCGCGAAACCCTCGGAGAGCCACAGATGCGCCCACTCGCGCTCGGTCACGGCGTCACCGAACCACTGGTGCGCCATCTCGTGCGCGATCGTCGCCTCGCTCAGCTTCTGCTGCGCCACATATGCGCCGTTGTAGAAGATCGCGCTCGCGTTCTCCATCCCGCCGAACCGCGTGGACGACTGCAGGTGGGCGAGCTTCTCGTACGGAAACGGGGCGACGAGGCGCTCGAACAGCGACATGATCCGGTCGGCGACGGCGAAGACACCGGGGAGCAGCGCACGATTCTCCGGCAGCAGGTACACCGACTGTTGCACGCACTCGCCGTTCTCACCTCGATGACACTCGCTCGACGGCAGATCGTGGCGGATCAACGGGGCAGCGGCGATCACCATCAGGTACGGCGGGATCGGCCGGCTCTCGCGCCAACGCGTCTCGAGCAGTCGGCGTCCGCCGGCCGTGACGTGCCTCGCGCCGACCGAGGCGCCGTTCGCCACGACGACGTTCCTCTCGGGGGAGCGGATGGTCCAGCTCACCGTCGCCTTGTCGCTCGGGTGATCGACCGTGGGAAGCCAGTGTCGTGTTCGGTCGGGCCAGTTGTCGCCGAACCAGGTCCACCGGCCCTCGTCGTCCTTTCTCACGATCAGGCCATCCCGCAGCACGCCGTCGTAGACGACGCGAACTCGGACGCTGTCCACCGCTCCCGCCGGCAGCGGCACATCGATCGAACTGTGGACGTGCGGAGCGCTCACGCGCCTGCCGTCCACCTCCACGGCGCGCACGTGCATCGAGTCGACGAGATCGAGGCGCAGCCGAGCCATCGAGGGCGCGCGTCGCACGGTGACGGTGACGTCACCGCGCAGGAATGCACCCGTGTCGGGAAGCACCAGCCGCACGTCGTAGTCGAGAACGTCGATGCCGGGCTGGTAGACCGACCCGATGGACGGCAGCGGCTGTTGAGCAGGGAGGGATCCCACGCCGACGATGAGCGCGGCGACAGCCGAGAGTGCGCTGCGCATGCGGCAAGCTCGCGCGCGCTCAGCGCGCGAAGAACCGTCCGAGCCGGCTCGTCTCTTCACCGTCCGCCTTCGCCGCAGCGGCGAGCGCCGTCGCGAACTCCGGCGCCGTCTGGTAGCGGTCGCCGGGGTCGCGTTGCATCGCCTTGTGCAGCACGCGCTCCACCGCCTCGAGCCCGAGCTTCGGCGACGCCTGCCGCAGCGGCACGGGATCGCTTCGAAGCCGAGCGATCATCATCTCCTGCTGCGTCCGGCCGGTGAACGGCAGCTTGCCCGTCAGCATCTCGTA
>DATEOG010000085.1:0-11260 GCA_035274345.1 Gemmatimonadaceae bacterium | reverse complement strand
GGACACCACTACGCATCGCTCAACCGGCCCTCGATCGCGCCGCTGGGAGAGGCGCTCCCGAACACGGAGATCTTCCGCCGCCTCGCGGCGCGAATGGGGATGCGCGACGCACACTTTCAGGACGACGACCTCACGCTCATTCGGCAGGCGCTCGACACGAACGCGCCGAAGCTGGAGGGGGTCACGTTCGACGAGTTGCTGGAGCGCGGGTGGATGCGCCTCAACGTGCCGACGCCGTACCTGCCGTACGCCGAGGGCGGCTTCACGACACCGAGCGGGAAGTGCGAGTTCGTCTCGCAGCGGATGGCCGAGCTGGGACTCGATCCGCTGCCGGCGTACATCCCACCCTACGAGTCGGTGGAACGCGATGCGGCGCTGGTGGCGCGGTATCCCCTGACGTTGATCTCGTCGCCGGCGCACACGTTCCTCAACACGACGTTCGCCAACCTCACGTCGCTGCGCCGTCAGGCGCGCGAGCCAGAGGTGCTGCTGCACCCCGCCGACGCCGAGCGACGCGGGATCGCGCCGGGCATGCGCGTGACGGTGCACAACGACCGTGGCGCATTCGCGGCGACGGCGCGCGTGGAGCCGTCGATCCGCGAAGGAGTCGCGTGGGCGCCGTCGATCTGGTGGGGCAAGCTCGCGGGGGACGACGCGAACGCCAATCAGACCACGTCGCAGCGGGAGACCGATCTGGGGCACGGTCCTGTGTTCTACGACAATCAGGTGGAGGTCGAGGCGGCGTAGCTTTTGGCCGCCGTCTTCTCGGCGTTTCGCGCCGCGGTCTTGTTTGACGTTTTGAGATTATTGCGCGGACGGTCGCGAGCATTCCGCTCGTCGTCGCCACTGGCTTACACGCTGCGAGCCTCGCGAAACTGCCGCGAGTCTCTTGCTACGCCAGAGGCTCCTCCTCATGGAACGCTCGCTCCCTTGGCTATTCACTCAAACCGTCGAGTGTTCGCGGCGCTTGCGCCGTTTGCCGCGGCCTTTGGTACGCCGTCGTGGCGAACGCACCTGATCCGCAAGCCTTCCGGACCGCGCGCGCGAACGTCACCATTGGGCGTCGCGATCCGGAGACATCGCGAGAGAGGCGGTCGAGCAACGTCGCACCTACCAATCCCGTAGCTGGATGGGAGGGAGTGCGAGGGTGTGGAGGCGGCCGCATGGGGGCGTAGCAAGAGACTCGCGGCTGTTTCGCGAGGCTCGCAGCGTGTAAGCCCCCCGCGGCCGCCGGAATACCCTCGCGCGACCGACCGCGCGATGCGTCCGGAATGTCCCAAAGCGACGTGAGCCGAGAGAGATTCTGACGCGTTTGATTCCGCGCGCGACGGACTTGTGGGACCACGCGCGCGCGCACTTAATACACTCGTGGGGCTGAGCACACGCCCCGGCTCACGTCGTGGAGGCTACGTGTCGTATCCGGAAACCCTCGGCGCTCTCAAGCGCTCGGCATTCGGCGCTCCCGACCGCGCCAGGCGGTCGGTCAAGGACGAGATGCGCCAGAACCTCATCGCGCGACTCGCCGCCGGAGGCCCGCTGTTCGGCGGTGTCATCGGCTACGAGGAGACGGTCATGCCGCAGATCGTCAACGCGATCCTCTCGCGGCACAACTTCATCCTGCTCGGCCTTCGCGGCCAGGCGAAGTCGCGCATCCTCCGTGCGCTCGTCGGGCTGCTCGACGAGTCGATGCCGATCGTCGCCGGCAGCGAGGTGAACGACAACCCCTTCGCGCCGATCTCACGCTACGCGCGCAATTTGATCCACGAGGCGGGCGAGGATACACCGATCGCGTGGGTGGGGCGCGACTCGCGGTTCATCGAGAAGCTCGCGACCCCCGACGTGACGATCGCCGACATGATCGGCGACCTCGATCCGATCAAGGCGGCGCGCGGCGGGCACATCCTCTCCGACGAGCTGACGATCCACTACGGCATGCTCCCGCGCGCCAACCGCGGCATCTTCGCGCTCAACGAGCTTCCCGACCTCGCGGGCAAGGTGCAGGTCGGGCTGTTCAACGTCATGCAGGAGGGCGACGTCCAGATCAAGGGCTACCCCGTCCGGCTCTCGCTCGACGTACAGCTCTGCTTCACGGCCAATCCGGAGGACTACACCGCGCGCGGCAAGATCATCACGCCGCTCAAGGACCGGATCGGCAGCGAGATCATCACGCACTACCCGGAGACGGTCGAGCTGGGAATGGCGATCACCTGCCAGGAGGCGTGGACCGTGCGCGGCGACAAGCCGGTACGGATCCCCGACTTCATCTCCGAGGTGGTCGAGCGCGTGGCATTCGAGGCGCGCACCGACAAGCGGATCGACAAGCGATCGGGCGTGTCGCAGCGAATGCCGATCACCGTGCTCGAGAACGTCGTGTCGAACGCGGAGCGGCGCGTGATCGTCACGGGGGAGGAGGAGATCGTGCCGCGCATCTCGGACGTCTACGCGGCGCAACCGGCGATCACCGGGAAGATCGAGCTGGAGTACGAGGGCGAGCTGGTCGGCGGACATGCGATCGCGCGCGAGCTGATCCGCCGTGCCGCGGACACGACGTTCCAGGAGCGGGCGGGCGGCGTGAACACCGACGACGTGGTGATCTGGTTCGACGAGGGTGGCGCGCTGCAGGTGACGGACGACGAGCGCTCGGATGCGGTGGCGACAGGCCTCGAGGCCGTGCCGGGGTTGGTGGACCTCGTCCATCGCGTCGGTCTCGCGAGCGCCGACGACGCGGCGATGACGGTCGCGGCGTGCGAGCTGGTGCTGGAGGCGCTAGTCGCACGGAAGAAGATCTCGCGGTCCGACGGCGGTCTCTACGGCCGCGCCGAGCCCGAGCGGCGGCGACGGCCGAAGCAGGATTTCTTCGGCGACGGCCTCTCGGCCTAGGCCATGACTGGCGGTCGTCTGGCCGAGCGCGCGACTCCCGCGGTGCGGACCGCTGCCGCTGCGCGCGTCCGGTCGGCCACGCCGCGCGATCTCGACGCCGTGGTCGCGTTGCGGATCGCCCTGCTCCGCGAGCATCCGGACCATCCGATCTATGGACGGCTGCGTCCGGAGATCGACCGCCGCGCACGCGACCTGTTCTCGGCCCAGCTTCGCGCGCGCACGGAGACGATTCTCCTCGCCGAGATCGCGGGCGAGGTCGTCGGCATCATTCGCTGCGTCGAGTCGATCGGATCACCGCTGCTCGAGCCGGCGCGCTACGCGTACGTGTCGTCCGCATACGTGCGTCCGGACATGCGGCGCCGTGGCGTGCTGCGCGCCCTCATGACTGAGGTCGAACGCTGGAGCCGAGCGCGCGGACTGGACCAGATGCGGCTGCACAACGTGGCGGGAAGCGAGGCTGCCGAGCGGGCGTGGGATGCGCTCGGGTTCGCGATCGTCGAGCAGGTGCGGACGCGCACGATCTCGCCGATCTGATGCCGCTCATCACCGTGTCGCGCCAGTTCGGCTCGGGCGGCTCGGAGGTGGCGGAGCGCGTGGCACGCGCGCTCGACTGGCATCTGTACGACAACGCCGTGGTGGACGAGGTCGCGCGGCGCCTCGGGATGCCGCGGGAAGAGGTGTCGGCGCGCGAGGAGCGCGTACCGTCGCTCCCCGAGCGCATCGCGACGGCCATGGCGCTCGGGATGCCCGAAGTGATGCCGACGGTGGCCGACTTCGCGATGCAGCCAACCGAGGAGCGCATCGTCGAGACGACGAAGCGCGTCATCGAGGAAGCCGTGCAGGCCGGACCGGCCGTGCTGGTCGGTCGAGGCGCGCAGTGCATGCTCGCTGCGCGAGCCGACGCCCTGCACGTGTTCTGCTACGCGCCGCCCGAGGCGCTGGCGACTTACGCCGTCACCAACCTCGGCATCGCTCGCGAGGACGCAACGCGCGTCGTGGCCGAACACAACCACCGTCGCGAGCAGTACGTGAAGCGCCACTGGAATCGCGACTGGCGCGACTTTGCCAACTACCACCTCTGCGTGAACACCGCCTGGCTGGGCCTCGACGGTGCGGCGGAGCTGATCGTCCAGCTGGCGCGGGAACGGTTCGGCTAGCCGGGGGCGCTCGCGTCGGGGCCGCGGGCGTCGCGCAGCCGCGCGAGCTCGGCGTCGACCGACTGCGGGAGGAACATGTCGTCGGCGATCGCGGCGATCTCCTCCGCCTGCTTCCACGCTTCCTCGAGGAGGTACAGCTCTCCCTCGAGCGCTCGGCGCTCGGTCTCCTCGTGCGCCGCCATCTCCAGCGCGAGCCGCGTCGCGAGCGGTACACGCTTGAGCGACGTGCGGCGTCGCGCGTCGCCGAACCCCGAGCCGCTCCGAGCCGCGAGCGTGCGGGCGGCGCTCTCGAACAGGCGCTCGGGGCTCTCCGCTTCCTCCACAATGCCGACGGCGCGCTGCACGTCGGCCGCGCTGCCGCCGCTGCGGTTCACGAGGGGGAGCAACGCGCCGGCTGCTCTCACGGCGGCCTCGCCCTCGAGGATGCGCGTCTCGCGCATCTTCTTGTAACGCCACCACGGCGTCGACGTCGCGCCTTCCCCAGCGACGACGGGGACGCTCAGCTGCAGGGTGTCGTGCTGCACGGTGAGCCTGATCCGCTCGACGTCCACGAGGCGCGTGCGCAGCACGCCTTCGGGCGCGGGGACGGAGATGAGCTTCTTGGCGCGATACACCTGAACGAGGCTGTTGCTGATGTTCCAGACCGGACTGATCGCGCCGGCGCCGAGGAAGCCGAGCATCGGTCCAGCCACGACGACCGTGCCGGCGACGAGGACGGCGGCGCCGCCGATGAGATACTGCCGGCGGCGGCGGCGGCCGAACTGATCGCCGTAGCGCCACGCCGCCATCTCCGGACGCTGCGGATCGCCGATGCGCACGAGCTCGAGCCCTTCCTTGAGCCGCGCCAGGCCGATCTGCTCGGTGGACACGCGCAGCCGGGTGGCGCGGAAAGCCCGCTCGCACTCCTCGATCGCCTCCCAACGCTCCTCGAGCGGGGTGAGGTTCCACCGCTCGCACTTCCGGCACACGACCCAGAGGCGCCCCTTGGCCGCGTCGAAGGCCAGCCGTCGCCCCACTGGAAAGTGCTCGACCGCCTCGTTCGCGCCGAGTGCGCTGCTGCAGAACAGGCAGGTACGGTACATGTCAGACCGTACGAGCGCCGAGCCCGCGCAGTTCCGGGCGCTGGAAGAACGCCCACACCCCGTAGCCTGCCATGAGGAGGGCCGTCGCGAAGATCGCGGTCGCCACGCCGACGGCGTGCGCGATCACGCCGCCGGTGAACGCGCCGACCACCTGCGCCAGCCCGACGACGACGAGTCCGTACGCCGCCATGATCCGTCCGCGAAAGGCATCGGGCACGATCCCCTGCAACAGTCCGTTCGAGATGGCGCCGTTCAGGATCATGACGCACCCGATGACGAGCAGCAGCGCGTACCCGACCCACGGCACACGCGTGAACGAGAACACCATGAGCAGCGCGGGCCACAGCATCGACGCCACGGTGAGAAGGCGCATGCGCGAGACGCGCTCGCCGATGGCGGCGAGTCCGAGCGCGCCCACAAGTCCGCCGATGCCGAGGAACGACAGCAGCAACCCGTAGCCACCCGCGCCGAGTCCGAACATCTCGCGCGCGACGACCGGCATGAGCGCGAGCACCGGCGCGCCGAGGATGGAGTACACCGTGACCATGAGCATCAGTGAGCGGATCTCACGCGTGTCACGGATGTACCGCATGACCTGCACCACTCCCTGCCATGGGCTCGTACGGTTTCGCTGCGGCACGAAGGGCGGCGTCCGCATCATCAGGAGCCCGGCCAGCACCGCGACGAAGCTCGCGGCGTTGAGGAAAAAGCACCACGCGATGCCGAGGCGCGCGATCACCGCGGCGGCGATGCCTGGCCCGACGACACGCGCGAGGTTGAAGCCGCTCGAGTTCAGCGCGATCGCGTCGGGGAGGTCGTCGCGTCCGACGAGGTCGATCATCATCGCCTGGCGCGCGGGAATCTCGATGGACGCGATGAGGCCGCCGATGAATGCGAGCCCGAGCAACCAGGCGATCGTCATTCGATGTGTCGCGGTGAGTGCCCACAGCGTCGTCGCCTCGATCAGAAAGGCGACCTGAGCGATCCGCACGATCCGCAGCTTGTCCGACCTGTCGACGATCGCACCGGCCGGCATGGTGAACAGCAGGATGGGAATGGACGACGCCGTGGCCACGAGCCCCACGAGGAACGCGCTGTTCGTCAGCTCGAGCGCCAGCCAGCCCTGCGCCATCGTCTGCATCCAGGTGCCGATCAGCGACAGCGTTTGCCCGATCCAGAAGAGGCGGAAGTTGCGATGCCGCAGGACGACGCGGAACGGATTGATCGTTGCTGGGACGGTCACGATCGCAATATAGATCAGCGGGCGATGGCACTCGGGCG
Source organism: Gemmatimonadaceae bacterium (assembly GCA_035274345.1). Lineage (GTDB taxonomy): Bacteria > Gemmatimonadota > Gemmatimonadetes > Gemmatimonadales > Gemmatimonadaceae > AG11. The sequence goes on along the minus strand of DATEOG010000085.1, from coordinate 4,860 downwards.
CGCCCGGAGGTATTAGTGAAGGAGGAGGGCCTGCCATGCGTTTCCACACGTACAGCAAGTACTCGCCGGAGATGGCCGACGCGGTCGATCTCCAGTCGCTGCTCGACAAGCTCGCCGACTTCCTGCTCCAGTCCGGCTTCGCCGGCCAGCAGGGGAGCTCGTACTACGGGATGGGCTTCGAGGAGCCGGGCGATCGCTCGCTCGACGCGCTGCGCCAGGCGATCCTCGAGGCGCTCATGGAGAGCGGGCAGTTCACCCCCGAGATGCTCGAGGCGGTGCGCGGCGACGGCGACGAGGAGTCGCAGGCGAAGCTCGCCAAGCTGCTCGACGATCTCGTGCAGCGGCTGATCGACGAGGGCTATCTCAACCTCGACGCACCGCCGCAGATGCCGGGGTCGCACCAGCCGGTGGAGGGCAAGGGCTCGCTCGCGCAGGCCGCGGCGCGCGACGTGAACTTCAACCTCACCGAAAAGGGGATCGACTTTCTCGGCTACAAGACTCTTCGCAGTCTGCTCGGCTCACTAGGCAAGTCGAGCTTCGGAAGCCACGACACTCCCTACCTCGCGACGGGGATCGAAGCGGACGGCTGGAGCAAGCAGTACGAGTTCGGCGACGTGCTCAACATCGACGTCAACGAGACGTTGAAGAACTCGATGATGCGCACCGGGGACATCACCGTGCCGATGGACCTGGACTACGGCGATCTGATGGTGCGGCAGGCGGAGTATCGCTCGAGCTGCGCGACCGTGCTGATGCTCGACTGCTCGCACTCGATGATCCTCTACGGCGAGGACCGCTTCACGCCGGCCAAGAAGGTCGCGCTCGCGCTCACGCATCTCATTCGCACGCAGTTCCCCGGGGACTCGCTCAAGGTCATCCTCTTCCACGACAGCGCGGAGGAGATCCCGTTGGCGACGCTGGCCGGCGCGCAGGTGGGACCGTACCACACGAACACGGCGGAGGGACTCAAGCTCGCACGGCGGCTCCTGATGGCGCAGAAGAAGGACATGCGCCAGATCATCATGATCACCGACGGCAAGCCGAGCGCGCTGACGATGCCGAACGGCCAGATCTACAAGAACTCCTTCGGGCTCGACGTCACCGTGATCGAGAAGACGCTGCAAGAGGTCGCGGCGTGCCGGAAGTCGGGGATCATGATCAACACTTTCATGCTGGCGCGTGACCGGGCGCTGGTGGACTTCGTGAAGCGCGTCAGCGAGATCAGTCGGGGCAAGGCGTACTTCACGACGACGATGACGCTGGGGCAGTTCATCCTGATGGACTTCCTGAAGCGGAAGACGCGTACGGTGAGCTAGGGTCCGGGGGTTCGGGGGTCCGGAGATCCTGGGGTCCGCGCGTCAGTTACATTGACGGCGGCATGGACACGAGAATCGGATGCTGAACTATCTCTACGTCGCGCTGGGCAGCGCGGCGGGCGGCGTCGCGCGCTGGTCGGTGGGGAACTGGGTGCAGCGTCTCGGGGGCGGCCTGCCTCCGGCGGTGTTCCCCGTCGGCACGCTCGTGGTGAACGCGACAGGCTCCTTCGTGCTCGGCCTCCTCTCCGCATGGCTCACCCGTCCCGGTGCGGCCGGTCGCACCGACATCATGTGGCTGCTGCTGGGTGTCGGGTTCTGCGGAGGCTATACCACGTTCTCGACGTTCAGCCTCGACACCGTGGCGCTGCTCGAGACGCGCGGCGGGATCGCTGCCGCGGTGAACGTCGTGGCGAGTGTATCGGCGGGGCTCATCGGCGTCGTCTCCGGCATGTTGCTCGGCCGCGCCGCGATGGCGAGATTCGCCTGATGCTGACGGCGCTGCTCTCGGTGCTCGCGCTTGGATTTCTGCTCGGGATGCGTCATGCGACGGATCCCGATCACGTCGTGGCCGTAACGACGATCGTCACGCAGCAACGCTCGCTCGCGCGCGCCGCGCGCACGGGGATTCTGTGGGGGGTCGGGCACACGACGACGATCCTGCTCGTCGGCGGCGCGATCGTGGCGCTCAAGCTCCAGCTCTCGGCGATCCCGCCGCGCGTCGGCCTGTCGCTGGAGTTGGCGGTCGCGGTGATGCTCGTCGTGCTCGGGTTTCTCACCCTCGCCGGCGACGACCGGCACGTGTCGGACAGCACGGCGCGCCCGATGACGATCGGGTTCGTCCATGGATTGGCCGGGTCAGCCGCGGTGGCGACGCTGCCGCAGGTGGCGCTGATTCCCGATCCGTTGTGGGCGGTGGGCTACCTCGCCGTGTTCGGGGTGGGCACGATAGCCGGGATGATGGTCGTCACGGCGTCGATCGCCGCGCCGTCCATGCTGGCCGTGCGCCGATTCGCCGGGATGAACCGCTCGCTCCGCATCGCGTCAGGGATGGCGAGCATCGCCTTCGGCCTCCTGTTGGCGCACCGAATCGGGTTCGTGAACGGGCTGTTCACGGCGACGCCGACGTGGGTGGCGCACTGAGCGCCGTGCGCGACGTGCACCGCGCGGCACTTCGCGGGTCGCGAAGAGTCGAGACGCTGCCCGCCGCGCCGACGATCGATCCGACCACGGCGCGGCGTTTCGGGACGCTGCTCCGCCGCTGGTTCCGCGCGAACGGACGCGATCTCCCATGGCGAAAGACGCGCGATCCGTATCGCATCCTCGTCTCGGAGTTGATGCTCCAGCAGACACAGGTCTCGCGCGTGGTGACGCGCTACGGCGAGTTCCTGGAGACCTTTCCTACCCTGCACCACATCGCGCGCGCGCGCCCGAAGCGCGTGATGGAGGCGTGGGCGGGGCTCGGGTACTACGCGCGGGCTCGCAACCTTCACGCACTGGCGCGCCAGGTCACCGATCGCGGGCGCGACGCCGATGCCGCACTTCCCCCCGACGCCGAGGTGCTGCGCACCCTGCCGGGGATCGGCGCGTACACGGCTGGCGCGGTGAGCTCGTTCGCCTACGAGCGCCGCGCGGAGCTGGTGGACACGAACGTCGCCCGCGTGATCAAGCGCGTGTTCGCACCAGATGCCGACCTCAAGTCGGGTCGCGGCCAGAAGCGTATCTGGGCGATCGCGCGCGACCTGCTGCCGCGCACCGGCACCGCGACGTGGACGCACAACCAGGCGATGATGGAGCTCGGGGCACTGGTCTGTACTGCGCGAGTGGCGAGGTGCGAGCAGTGTCCTGTGAAGCGGCAGTGTGCGACGAGTGGTGGGTTGTGAGTGGTGGGTGATGGGTGAAAGCGAGCGGCCCCGAGACGCAGAAGCATCCCGAGGCCGCGCAGTCACGCAGTACTCACCACCCATCACTTACGACTCACCCTACCGCCTCACCGCATCCTTCTTCGCAACCTTGTGCCCATAGTCGAGCTGCGAGTCGTACGGCCGCTCGCCGTAGCCCGTGTAGATCTGCCGCGGACGCGCGATCTTCTGCTCCGGATCGGTGAGCATCTCTTCCCACTGGGCCAACCAGCCGGCGGTACGCGCCACGGCGAACAGCACGGTGAAGAAGTCCGTCGGGAACGCCATGGAGCGGTAGATCAGGCCCGTATAGAAGTCGACGTTGGGGTAGAGCTTCCGCGAGACGAAATAGTCGTCCGACAGCGCGATCCGCTCGAGCTCGAGGGCGATCTCGAGATCCTTGTCCATGCCGATCTGGGCGAAGACGTCGTCCGCGAGCTTCTTCACGATGCGCGCGCGCGGATCGTAGCTCTTGTAGACGCGGTGGCCGAAGCCCATGAGCTTCTGGCCCTTGCCCCCCTTCACCCCCTCGATGAACGCGGGGATGTTCTTCTTGTGGCCGATCTGATTGATCATGTGAAGCACCTGCTCATTGGCGCCGCCGTGGAGCGGGCCGTAGAGCGCGGCAATGCCCGCCGCCACCGCCGAGAAGGGATCCACCTGTGAGCTGCCGACGGCGCGGACCGCGCTCGTGGAGCAGTTCTGCTCGTGGTCGGCGTGGAGGATGAACAGCACCTCGAGCGCCTTCACGAACACCGGGTTCCCCTCGTACTTCGACTCCGACATCCGCGCGACCATCGAGAGGAAGTTCTCGACGTAGCCCAGCTCGTTGTCGGGATAGATGAATGGGAGCCCTTTCACGTGACGGAAGCAGAAGGCGGCGATCGTGGGGACCTTGGCGAGCAGCCGCACGATGCTGATGTGCCGCTCCGCCGGATCCTGGATGTTCTTCGCCGCCGGGTAGAAGCTCGAGAGCGCCGCGACAGCGCTGCAGAGCATCGACATCGGGTGCGCGTCGTAGCGGAAGCCCTGCAGGAACGTCTTGATGTTCTCGTGCACGTACGTGTGGTACGTGATGTCGTGCACCCACTGGTCGTACTCGCTCTGCTCCGGCAGCTCACCGTGACGCAGCAGCCACGCGACTTCGAGGAACGTCGCCTTTTCGGCGAGCTGCTCGATGGGATAACCGCGATAGCGAAGGATGCCTTTGTCGCCGTCGATGAACGTGATCGCGCTCTTGCACGACGCGGTGTTCATGAAAGCGGGATCGTACGTCATCAGCCCGAATTCGTCGGGCTTTTCCTTGATCTGACGAAGATCCATCGCGCGCGTCGCCGTATCTCCTTCGACGCCGCCTTGGACAATTTGAACGGAATAGGTCTTATCGGTGCGAGAGTCCTTGATGTCGAGCGTACCTGTCGCCCGAAGCTCGCCGGAGGGGGCTCCTGACGGCGTCGGTTGCGTGTTCCCCATTGCTCACGATCTCCCTGAGAGTTCGCGACGGCGCGGGCCAGAAAGGCTCGTCGCGTCCGTCGTCCGTGAGCGGAATCTAAGTCATCGCCTGTGATCCCGAGCGCGGCAGCCTCGCCTGACGGCTCGTGATGACAAGGTCAATGCGGCGTCGTCGACCCTACTCGCTGTTTCTC
>DATEOG010000084.1:0-11207 GCA_035274345.1 Gemmatimonadaceae bacterium | reverse complement strand
GTAGCCATGCGCGCGTAGGGCGCGCGATACCTCGATCTCGAAGTCCGAGGCCGGCTCTCTCGCCGTGAAGCGGCCCGTCTCGAGGTTCTTCTCGCGCGCGAAGCGCAGATAGTCGCGCAGCACGCACAGCCCGCGCGGGCTGCTCTCGGTGACGCGCAGCATCGTCGGATCGAACGAGCAGAACACGTCGAGCCGGAACTTGGCGCGCGTGAACAGCACGTTGAGGCGGCGTTCGCCCCCCATCGCGTTGATCGGGCCGAAGTTCTGCGCCAGCGTTCCGCGCTCGTTGGGGCCGTAGGTGACGCCGACGAAGATCGTGTCGCGCTCGTCGCCCTGCACGTTCTCGAGATTCTTCACCGCGAACGGCTCGAGCGTACCCTCGTGACGCTGCCGGAACGCCGCGAGCACGATGTCGTCCTTCTCCGCGTTCTGTACCAGCGTGTCCACGAGCTCGCGCTGCGGCTGGTTCATCGTCACCACCATCAGCGAGCGCTCAGGAGTCCTCGTCGCGTGCGCGCGAACGGCCTCGACGATCTTCTCCGCCTCGCGCGGGTTCAGGCTCGTGGCGTACACCCCGTCTTCCACCGGACAGAAGTTGATCCCGTCTCCCTCGTTCTCCGTGCCCGGATGCGGGAAGAGCACCAGCCCGCCGCCGTAGAACTCGCGATTGCTGAACGCGATCAGCTCGGGATACCGGCTCCTGTAATGCCAGCGGAGCATCCGCAGCGGATACCGCCGCGCCGCCGCGAGCAGGATGCTCTCCGAGCGCTCGAGCACCGACGCACTCGGCAGAGGCTCCGTCGCCGTCGCCTGCGCGGCGAGCGCCGCCGCCACTTCCTCTATCTCGTCGTCGTCGCTCGTCACGGTGTCGAAGAACGACGTCGGGCCGAGCTGCTTGGGATCGCCCACGACGACGAGCTGCGCGCCCCGCGCGATCGCGCCGAGTGCGTCTTCGGGACGCATCTGCGACGCTTCGTCCATCACGACGAGGTCGAAGTGGAACAGTCCCGGCGGCAGGTACTGCGCCACCGCCTGCGGCCCCATCATCACGCAAGGCTTCAGCGCCTGGATCGCGCGGCCGGCACGCCTGAACATCTCCCGGATCGGGATGTGCCGGCGCGTCTTCTCGATCTCGTGCTCGATGAGACTCTGCTCCGTGAGCTCCGACACCGCTCCGTATCCCACGCCACGCACCGCCGGCACCGCGTTCGCGCGTTGCGCGACGACCTGCCGCGTGAGCGCGATGAATCGCTCGTCGAGGCCGGCGAACTGCGTGCGCCTCGTCTCGTGCACGCTGCCGGCGAAGCGGTCGAGCTCCGGACGGTCGCGCATGAGTGCCTCGGCCAGCGTGCGAACGAGCAGGTAGTCGTAGACCGCCGGGAGCTGTTCGCCCGAGACGACGCCCGACTCGAGCAGCTCGCACGCCGCCGGGATCGGCCCCATCTGGACCCGCGCACGCGCACGCAGTCGCGCGGCGTAGCTCGCGAGCGTCCCTGACCCCTCGATGGTGCGATCGAATCTCGCCATGCGCAGCGCGAACGACGCGCCTCTCGGCCATTCGCCGTACCACGTCCGCGCATCCACGCGCGCCGCCCTCGTGAAGTCCTGCTCCGACGCTGCCGCCCCTTCGATCGCGCGCGACACGGTGGCGACGTGCTGCAGCAGCGTGGTCACGCGCGAACGCTGGTCCCCGCTCGCCAACCACTCGATGAGCGCGCGCGGGAGACCGCGCTCGTGGAACTGGCCGAGATACGCGAGTGCGCCGCGTACGTGCTGCATCGGATCTCCCCGCTCGGCCGTGCTCCGGGTCGGGAGGGCGATGTCGAGCGCGTGAAAGGTCTCGGCGTGACTCTGCAGCGCGGTGTCGCTTTCCCACGCCCGCTGCAGCGCAGCGAGACGCGCCGACAGCTCGGCGATCGTGACGCTGTCCTCGGCGCGCGCGTGCGCCGCCACGCGGATGGCGCCCAGCGCGATGTCGCGCCAGCGATGCAGCTGACCCTCCACGGTCTCGAACGGCAGCGGCTCCCAGAGCACGATGTCGCCTGGCCGGAGCTTGGCCGCCGCGCTGAGATCCTCGCCGAGCACACTCGCGGCGTGTCGCCCTTCCGGATTCGTCAGTGCGAGCTCGCTCGCCTCGAGCCACGACGGGCTCCACGCCATCCAGATCGCGTCGGTGAGCGCGTGACCGGCGTCGCCGCCGCCGCGGAACAGCTGGGTCGCGTGGCGCGCCCACTCGGTCACGGCGAGCGCTCCGGCGAAGGGGCTGTCGTAGTCCTGCGCCAGTGGCCCGAAGAACGCGCCCAGCGCCGGATCGGCGACGAACGCGTCGTTGGCGGCCTGGAATCGGATCAGCGACTCGACGTCCGTCAGCATCGTGCGGCGGTCGGCGCGTCGCCCGCCGCTCATGAGGCGATACTGCGTTACGGCGCGCCGGTAATCCCCCGACAACAGACCCGGCAGCACCGACGGTGCCGCGGCGAGCGCGGCGGCCATGCGACGAAGCTGGTCGAGTGGGGGGCGCATCTGCGGCAAGAACCGCGCGTCGAGCAGCGCGCGCGTGCGCAGCAGATCCCTCGCGCGCTCCGCGAGCAGGGTGAGGCGCTCGCCGGCGTCGGGTGCCTGAAGGCTGGAGCTCCGCAGCGCCAGCGCACCTTCGGGAAGTCGCGACACCGACGTCGTCACGTCGACCAGTGCGAGCGCGAGGCCGACGGACATCGGGTGCGTGATCCCCAGCTTCGTGGCGAGCGACGTCGTCATGAGCTGCACGGTGGCCAGATGCTCGATCGCGTCGGACAACAGCGCGACGACTTCCTTGAGCATCGCGACGGTCGACCGCTCGGTGAGCATCCGGCCCGCATCGCTCAGGCGCGCCGCGAACGCATTGGCCTCGTCGGGGCTGAGCGCGCCCGCCGTCGCCCACGCCCCTTCCACTTCGCTCCATGCGTTGCGCGCGGCATCGGCGGCCTCCACGGCAGCGCGCGTCGCCGACTCGCCCGCGCGACTGTGGATGCCATCGATCAATGCGCTCGGCACCTGGGCGTCGGGTGCGACGATGGGTCGCACGCGCGCGAGCAGCGGCGCCAGTCCCTCCGGCGAATCAGGCCACGTCACGCCGCTCACCGCCGATGCCAGCGCGCGCCGCGCGTCTTCCGCCGCGCCGAGTGCCTCACGCGCGAAGCGGGCGAGGGCGAAGAGCGACTCCGCGTCGTCGTACGTGAGATCCGGACGCGACATGCCGTGCCACGGATGCGTCTGGCCGGGCGCGATCTCCGCCACGACCGCCGCATGCGCCGCGGCGAGCGCCTGCAGTGAAGCGCGGTGCTTCGCCGCCTCCGACGGAGTCACCATCCGCACGTTCGGGATCGTCGCGCCGCGCAGCGCCGCGACTACCCCCTCGGGCATCTCGGCGCCGAGCCGCCGCGCGCGCCACAGGATCTCGAACGCCGAGATGCCGAGCGATCCGAAGTTTCGGTGCAGACGCTCGACGTGCCCGGTGAGCTCCTTGCGTGCCTCGGTAAGCAGACTCTCGACCGTGGCCAGCTCCTGCCCCGTTCCATCCGGCAGGCGGAGGTCGATGCGCGCCTTCAGGTCGTCGAGGAACTCGCGCTTGTTGCTCGTATGGCTGTGCAGCGCGAGACAGAACGGACCGAGTCCGGCGTCGACCAGCCGCGCGAAGACCACGTCCAGAGCGGCCTTCTTCTCGGCGACGAACAACACCTTCTTCCCCGCCGAAATCGCGTCGGCGATCATGTTCGTGATCGTCTGTGACTTCCCCGTGCCCGGCGGACCCTGCACCACGAGATTCTCGCCGCGGTGCACGTCGATCAGCACGCTGTGCTGCGAGCTGTCGGCCGGCACGACGATCGGCGGCGGACGGCGCAGCTCCGCCGGTAGCGCGTCGATGTTGTACTCCGTCGATCGCGGCGCGCCGATGTCGTCGGGGGGCAAATTTTCGGTCGCCGGATCGTCGCCGCCCAGGACCTGACGGAGGAGCGGGACGGTCATCAGCGGGTGCTCCGCCGGCCACGTCGCGGGATCGAGGTCGCGCCACATCAGGATCTTGCCGAACGAGACGAGGCCGAGCGTGAGCTGCCGCCGGACCGTCCACCCGTTCGCCGCGACGCGCAGCACCTCCTCGACGCGGGCGAAGTAATGCTCCAGGTCTTCCTCCGCTTCCACGCCCGGGAGCACGAAGCCGAAGTTCTTCCGGCACATCTCCTGGAGCGTGACGTTCGTGCTCCAGTCCTCGCCCGACGCAGCCACCGTGTACGGATATGTGTGCGTCGACGTCTCGAGCGTGAGGCGTGACAGCATGACGGGAAGCAGCACGAGCGGCGCCATGCGCGTCTTCTCGCCCGCGACATCCGTCCACTCCACGAACCCGAACATCAGATGCAGCATGTTCGCGCCGCTCTCCTGGATCGCCGTCACGGCGCTGGCCTGCAACTTCTGCAACCGCGCCTCGAGCTCGTCGGGCGTGAGCAGCGTCTGCAGCCGCGTGTCGCCGTGCCGAGAGACGTCGGAGTCGGGGATCGCGAGCAGATCGTAGGACGGGTCGATCCCCTGCGCGATCGCGGCCGTGCGGATCTCCTCTTCCCGCCGTGCGCGCGCCGCACGCGCGTCCTCGCGACGCTCGGTCTCGGTCTGCGGCTGGGCCTCCACGCCCGGTGGAGTCGCCGCTGCCGTGGCAGCCGAATGGCCGTTCCTCGCGGAGCGCACGAAGGCGCGCGGCGCCGGCGCGGCGGACGACGCGGCGACGTCGGCATGCTTGAGCGCCGCGAAGCGATAGATGCGGTTCGCGATCAGCGCATCGAGGACGACGGTCGGGATCTCGTCGACGATGCGGAGGGAGCTGCCCCGCGGATGTGTGTAGTTCAGCAGCGGATTGCGCGCGCTGAGATCCAGCAGGCGCATGCGCATCCGCTCGAGCAGCCCGCTCGGCGCTTCGTCGCGATGAGGGCCTTCGACTTCCATAGGGAGGTACGATGCAGTCCGAGCAGTGCGTGCGCCACCAGCGAGCGTGGTAAGGAACGAGCAAGCGCACTCAGCACGGCGCGATCCCCCGGCACTGTGCAGACCTGGCACCGTGAATGCACCTCCGGCCGGTCCGCGAACGCGCTCCCCCACGGCCGGACGCGACACTGGTCGAGACCGCCGTGGACCTCGGGCGCCGGAGCGTGGACGGCGGCGGGACGGGCTCACGTCGGAGGGTGTCATGGACCAGGGAACGATGATCGCGATCGTCGTGGGCGTGCTCGTGCTCGCCGGCATCGGCTGGCTGGTGTGGCAGCGGCAGCGAAGCGAGCAGTTGCGAGCGCGTTACGGTGCCGAGTATGACCGCACGGTGAACGAGATCGGCGACACGCGCCGCGCCGAGGCGGAGCTGGTCAAACGCCAGGCACGCGTCGCCGCGCTCGAGATACGTGCGTTGAGTCCCGAGCAGCTGAAGGGATATCTCCAGCAGTGGCAGACGTTGCAGCCGCGCTTCGTCGACGATCCCGAGGGAGCGGTGACGGATGCCGATCGACTCGTGGAGGAAGTGATGGGCGCGCGCGGCTACCCCGTGTCCGACTTCGATCAACGCGCGGCGGATCTCTCGGTCTATCATCCGCGCGTCGTCGACAACTACCGCTCCGTGCGCGACATCGCGCGGCGTCACAAGCTCGGCAAGGCGACGACGGAAGATCTCCGACGGGCGATGGTGTACTACCGCGGCCTCTTTCACGACCTGCTCGAGGATCGCGAGCACGACACCACGCAGCATCGCAAAGCCGAGGCATCGCGCGTGAACGCCGAGCGCGTGGTGGAGCGCGACCTCGCCCGCGATGCCGACCGGGCCGAGATCCGCGTGCAGCGCGTCGGCGAGGGACTTGGTGCACCAGACATCCGCAAAGACCGCGAGGTGATACCTTAGGCGAGGCGACCTGCGTCTGGTCGGATTTCACCCTCTGACCGCAGCCGGGCCCGGCGTGTACCGTTGATCGGTGCGCAGCATCCGATCCGACGTACCCCTCGGCCTCAGTGCCACCTCCCGCGCCGTCTGAACGCCGTCCGCTCGAGCACGTTCAGCTCCCGAGCGTGCTCCTGGTGGACGACCGCCCCGAGAACCTCCTCGCCTTCGAGGCGACTCTCGAGCCGCTCGGCGTGCGCCTCGTCCTCGCCAACAACGCCGCCGAGGCGCTCGAGCACGTCCTGAACGAGGACTTCGCCGTCATCGTCCTCGACGTGCAGATGCCCGGGATGGACGGCTACGAGGTCGCGCGGCACATCAAGGCCATGGCGCCGCCGCGCCTCACACCGATCATCTTCGTCACCGCGCTCGACAGCGACCGACGGCAGGTCCACGCCGGCTATGCGTCCGGAGCGGTCGACTACCTGTTCAAGCCGCTCGATCCAGACGTCCTCCGGCAGAAGGTTGCCGCCTTCATCCGCCTCTTCGAGGAGAAGGAGCTGGAGGCGCTCCGGCAGCGGAAGCGCTACGCCGACCTCACCGAGGCGGCCGCCCTCCGCGCGGCGGCGCTGCTCGAGCGGATCAACGACGCCCACATCCTCATGGGGCGCTTCCATCATATAGAAGCGGTGAACGCCGCGGCCGAGCGCATGCTCGGGCTGTCGCGCAAGGAGCTGCTCGGGAAGACGTACTGGGACGTGCTGCCGAAGGAGGCACAGCCCGAACTGCTCGTGCGGCTCGGGCGCGTGCAGCGCGACCGTGAGGATGCGCACTTCACCCATCACTTCGTCGGCTCGGAGGGCGACGTCTACCTCGAGGTGGACGCTTACCCGACCGAGGAAGGAGGCGTCGCGCTGTTCGCGTGCGACGTCAGCCAGCGCATGCGCGCCGAGGCGGCGTTGCGCGAGAGCGAGGCGCGCTACCGCACGCTCTTCGAGTCGCTCGACGAGGGGTTCTGCATCGTCGAAATGCTGTTCGACGATCGTGGCGCCGCGATCGACTACCGCTTCATCGAGACGAACCCGGCGTTCGTGAAGCAGACTGGCGTCACGGACGCCGCCGGGAAGCGCGTCCGCGAGCTCGAGGTACAGGTGGAGGACGAGTGGTTCCGCACCTTCGGCCGTGTCGCCACGACGGGAGAGCCGGTGCGGTTCCAGAGCTATTCCTCGGCCGTACAACGCCACTACGACGTCTTCGCCTTTCGCATCGGACGCCCTGACGACCACCACGTCGCGATCCTCTTCAACGACGTCTCGGCCTCGGTGCGCGCCCAGATGGAGGCCGAACGGTCGCAGCACCTCGCCGAGGCCGCGGAGCGCCGCCTCGCCTTCCTCGCCGAGGCGAGCGCGCGGCTCGCCGGCTCGCTCGACGTCGAATCAACGCTCGGCACCATCGCCGAGCTCGCGGTGCCGGCGCTCGCCGACTGGTGCTTCGTCGAGGTGCTCGAGGCGGGCGTCGTGCGTCAGGCCACGGTGGCCCACGTGCGGCCGGAGATGATCAGCTTCGCCCGCGAGCTCATCACTCGCTTCCCGATCGACCTGAACGCGTCGTTCGGCACGGGCAAGGTGCTGCGCACGGGCGAGCCGGAGCTGGTGTCCGAGTTCACCGACGAGACGCTGGTCGCCGTCGCGCAGGACGAGCATCACCTCGAGCTCCTTCGCTCGACCGGGCTGCGCTCGTCGCTCTCCGTGCCGCTGATGGACGAGACGGGCCGCGCGATGGCGGTGCTCTCGCTCGTCTCGGCCGACTCGGGACGCCGCTTCGGCGAGTCGGACGTCGCCATGGCGATGGAGGTGGCGCGCCGCGCCGGCGCCGCGCTGGCCAACGCGCGGCTGGTCGAAGCGGAACGCGCCGCACGCGCCGAGGCGGAACAGGCGAGCCGGACGAAAAGCCAGTTCCTGGCGAACATGAGCCACGAGCTGCGCACGCCGCTCAACGCGATCGCCGGACACGTGCAGCTCATCGAGATGGGGATTCACGGCTCGGTGAGCGACGCCCAGCGCGAGGCGCTCGCCCGCATCGAGCGCGCGCAGCGCCACCTGCTCGGCCTGATCAACGACGTGCTGAACTACGCGCGTATGGAAGCGGGGCGCGTGGAGTACGACCTCGAGCCCGTGCTGGTGCGCGACGTTCTCGCCGACGTGCTGCCGATGGTGGAGTCGCAGGTCGGCGCGAAGTCGCAGACGCTGTCCACATCCCACCCGGAGGACGCCGGCTCCGAGCCCATTCATGTCTGGGCCGACCGCGAGAAGCTCGGGCAGATCGTGCTCAACCTGCTCTCGAACGCGGTGAAGTTCACGGCGGAGGGCGGACGGATCGTCGTCGCCGTCGAGGTGGACGATCCCGATCACGCGACGGTACGCATCTCCGACACGGGCGTCGGCATCCCGGACGACAAGCTGGACGCCGTGTTCGAGCCGTTCGTGCAGGTGCACTCCGCCTTCACCCGCCGCGTCGAGGGCACCGGACTCGGCCTGGCGATCAGCCGCGATCTGGCGCGTGGGATGGGCGGTGACATTCGCGCGACGAGCGAGCTCGGAGTCGGCTCGACCTTCGAGCTCGTACTGCGTCGCGTCTCGACCGTCGGCGGCGCGCCCTCCGAGCGCCGTTCGAACCGCGAGCGACGGACGGAGGGCGAGCGGCGAAGCGGCGACGACAGGCGGAGGGGCAGGTAGGCGGCGGCCTCTTAGTCACGAGCTCACGAGCTCACGCGCCCGCGCGTCTCCGCTCCACGCGCCTCTCCACGACACCGCCCTTCGACGACGTCCCCTGAACGTCGCCGCTGACGTCTTCCAGCAGCACTCGTCCCGCGTCGGTGTGGACGCTGCCGCGCACGTACGACTGTCGGAGCGTGACGTCGCCGCGCTTGGTCTCGAGCTTCACCGCACCCGAGAGCCGGAGCAGGTTGACCGCGCCGAAGTCCGTGGTGCCCGAGACGTAGCCGTCGATTCCCTCGATCTCCACGCGGCCGCCCGCCGAGGTGAGCAGGATGTTCGTCTGCGTCGGGACCTCGATCAGGATCTGCATGTCCGACGGCGTGTCGGGCGCGCGCGTGCGACCCGTGCGCACCTGGAGTCCGTGCTGCATCTCCGAGACGGCGACGATGCAATCCGTGCACTTCTTGCCGCGATCGAGCACCTGCACGCGAACGGACTTCGTATCACCACCGACGATGCGCACCCGTCCACCGGCGGAGAGATCGAGCGCGATGCCGGAGAACCTCGGCGCGGCGATCGTCGTATCGAAGGGAATCGTGTTCGGCACGACCACACGATCAATCGCGGGCGTGACGGCCAGTTGCGCGAGCATCATGTAGGAGAAGGCGTGAAGCATTGCAGTGGGTCTCCCGCCAGAGCTGCTGGATCAGCGGGCGCGCGTCTCTGGTCTCGTGTCACGCAGCGCTCGCCGTCATACCACGCGCCGATGATCGCGCGTGAACGAAGGTCTTGCGTGGTGTGACAGCGTCGTGCGACGCAAAGTTTCAGCGCTGGGATGAGCTGCGCGCATGCTGCACGCATCGCGTCGTTGGCTGCATGGATCGAGCGGTTGGCTGCATGCGAGTGGTGACCGGACGTTTGACACTGCGCGGCAATATCATCATAGACGCGTAGCGCTCTCGGCCTGATGGTGAGCCATGACCATGCTCAGACTCTCGCTCGCAGTCGTCGCCGCCACCGCCAGCGCGGGGGCGCAGCCCGTGAGCGCACCGGTCGCGACTGGACGTACCGCGCTCGCACCCGGCGTCGTCGCCATCACCGGCGCCACCGTCGTCACGATGACGCGCGACTCCGTGCTCCGCGACGCCACCGTGCTCGTACGCGACGGACGCATCGCCGCCGTGGGCCCCGCGGCGCGCGTCGCGATCCCGAGCGGTGCGCGGCGCATCGACGGGCGGGGAAAGTTCGTGATCCCCGGTCTCGCCGACATGCACGCGCATCTCTATGCCGACGAATGGGTCGCCGACTCCATCGCGCCGTACGAGCTCGCCGTGATGCTCGCCCACGGCACCACCACCGCGCGCATGATGATCGGGACCGCCACCCACCGGCGTCTCCGGCGGAGCATCGAGCGCGGCGAGACCGTCGGCCCGCAGCTCTGGATCGCGAGCCCGCAGGTGAGCGGCGATTCCTCGGCGAACACCTACGTCGTGCGCTCCGCCGACGACGCTCGGCGCGCCGTCCGCATGGCGTCGGATTCCGGCTATGACTTCGTGAAGCTGACGACGAACATCCCGCCGGAGGTTTACGACGCGATCGTCGCCGAGGCGGCGCAGCGGAGGATCCGCGTCGTGGGCCACGTCGACCCGCGTGTAGGCGTCGCACGCGCACTGCGCGCGAAGCAGCAGATCGAGCACCTCGACAACTACATGGAGTCGGTGCTCGCCGACAGCGCACCGTCGCGAGCGAGCGTGTCGGACGTCGGCGCGTACCGGCTCGCCAACTGGGCGACGCTCGATCACGTGGACGACCGCAAGGTCGAGGCGATCGCCGGTGTGACGGCGCGCGCGGGCGTGTACGTCACGCCGACGCTGGCGTTCTTTCATCTCTGGTTCGCCACGCAGCAGAGCGACGAGACCGTGCGCTCACGCCCCGACTACGCGCACATCCCGCCGCGCATGCGCGACCTCTACGAGCGCGCGCGAGCGCGCTACTGGACCAACCCGCCGTCGGCCGAGCGGCGCGCACGGTACATCGCGGTACGCAACCGTCTCGTGCGCGCGATCGTGGATTCGGGCGGCGGGGTGATGGCCGGATCCGACGCCCCCGGTGGCCTGATGGGCTACGGCTGGACCCTGCACCGCGAGCTGGAGATGCTCGTCGCGGCGGGATTCACGCCCTGGCAGGCACTCGCGGCGGCGACGGTCGTGCCGGCGCGCTTCCTCGGCGCCGAGTCGCAGTTCGGGACCATCGCTCCGGGGCGGCGCGCCGATCTCGTCGTGCTCGACGCGGACCCGTTGCGCGACATCCGGAACAGCACACGGATCTCATCGGTGCTGATCGGCGGGCGTGTGCTCGAGCGCGCGGAGCTCGACGCATCGATCGATCGCGCGCGGCGGTTGTTGAATCCGTAGCCCCGATCGAGCGCAGCGAGTCGAGGGACTCGAGAAGGCCAAGTGCAGATCCCTCGACTTCGCTCGGGATGACAGCGGCAGTCATCCCGAGCGAGCGCAGCGAGTCGAGGGATCTGCACTGAATCGAACGACGGAACGCGGATCTGAAAGACGATCTTCGCGGAACCGGCCGGATTCGCTCCGTGT
>DATEOG010000083.1:0-7332 GCA_035274345.1 Gemmatimonadaceae bacterium | reverse complement strand
GCCGTCGCTCACCGGCATCGACGCGCTCGTCGCACGCGCCGGCGAGCGGATGCCCGGATGGCGTAGCCTCACGTTGACGATTCCGCGATCGGCGACCACACCCGCGACGTTCATGCTCGACGGCGGCATGGGTGGCGAGCCGCAGAAGCGCGCCGAGCTTCAGCTCGATCGTGCCAGCGGACGCGAGGTGCGCTGGCAGCCGTTCTCGGCGCTGACGCGGGGACGCCGCGTGCGAAGCATCATGCGCTTCGCGCACACCGGTGAAGTGCTCGGTCCCGTCGGACAGACGATCGCCGGCATCGTGACGCTCGGCGCCGCGTTCCTCGTCTACACCGGGCTCGCGCTCGCCTTCCGGCGCTTCCTCAAATGGACGCGGCGCCGCCGCCGGTTCGGAGCGGACGGCGCCACGCGCCGCGGCGCGGTGCGCGCGTAACGGTCGCGCGCACCCACTGCCGCGGAGCCTACTTCACTGCGTCGATCGAGCTGGTGACGTTGATGGACTGGCTCATCTGCATCTCGCCCGCCGCGCCGCTCATCTTCACAGGCCCTTCGATCTTCCCCTCGCTGCGGCGTCCGAGCAGCCGACCGCTCTTCGCGAACACGAAGAAGCCGGTCGCATCTCCAGTCAGCTGCGCATCGCTCCGCATCGCCTGATTCGGTACCGGCGCCGAGATCGTCGCGCTCATGTGCTGGGTGGCGCGCACCACGAGCGCCGGCGTGGTGCCCACCATCGTGTCGCGCTCGACCCGGTAGTCGTTCCGGCGAGTCCAGCGCGAGAAGCGTTCGGCGGTGCTGTCGGTGATCGTCGTCGTGTCGGACCAGGCGAGGCCGGCCTTCAGCGGCTGCGCCGGCAGGCGGAGGAAGAAGTCGTCGAAGAAGTGGGAAGGATCCGCCATCCCCTGCAAGCTACCGGGCCACTTCGGCGGGACGACGTTGCTCACGCGCCCGCGCGAATCGAGCCGGAAGTGCAGCGGAAGCTTGAGCGCCGAGTCGGTCGCCGGCCGCTGCTCGCCCTGAGGCCCCGTCACCGCGAGCGAGAGTGAGTCGAACCAGCCGCGCGTCGAATCGCCGGCCATGCGCACCACGGCGACCATCGATTTCTGCTCGACCGTGATCGGGATCTCGCCCTGCGGCATCGTGAGCGTCATGCGGAGCTGCGTCGTCTCGCGGAAGCGCAGCGTGTCGCGCGTCGACGCGTAGCTGGACTGCGCGCGCGCAGGCAGCGCGCAGGCGAGAACGGCGGCGAACGCCAGGAGAGTGCGAAGCATCGGGGGTGGCTCGGTGGTGGTGGGTAGGAATGCGTACGCGGCGCGCGACGGGTGGTTTCCGTCTCGACCGGCGACGTGCCCGATGCGAATATGGGGGTCCCTCCCCCGTTCCGCCCATGCCATACACCGACCCCATCGTTTTCGGCCTGCTCATCGTCTCGCTCATCGGGAGCCTGGCGTACCAGTGGCGACGCGGCCTCCGCGGCGGCCGGCTCGCGGTGGTCACCTTTGCGATGTTCTACGGCCTGTCCGTGGTCGTCGCGCTCGGCATGCACACCGTCGACGTGCTCTACGGCCTTACCCACCGCCTCCGGTCGTTCAGCACCGGAAAGGCATTCGGGTGGGATTGGCACACGTACTCGCTGCTGCTGTTCGGGGTGCTGATGGTCTGGCTCGGCGCGCGGTGCGTGCGCTACGCGCTGTGGATGGGTCGCGGCGACGCCGGCGCACGTACCCAGTTCCTGCGACTCGCCGCCGTGATGCTGCTCGTCGTGCTTCCGATAGTATGGATCCAGCCGCTGTTCGGGGTGGCCGGTTCGCTCCTGAGCGTGGTCGCGCTGCTGGCGGTCGGGCTGGGAGGCCGCGGATGGGGAAGTCCCGCGTAGCGTCGACCGTTCGCCGGTGGCGCCGTTCGCCGGTCGGAGGTCATCATCTCCGTATGCGGCTCCCCATCCGGCTCCCGCTGTCGCTCATGCTCTCGGCCGCTGCGTGCGGCGGGGATGCAGCGCGGAGTCTGACCCCGCTCTCCGCCGACGCACCGCCGCCGTCGGTCGGCAGCGCCAACGTCGCAATCGCCGCGACCGCCGGTGTCGCGCTCACCTACGACGCCACCAAGGGCGGAGCGGCGTTCGCGAATCCGGCGGGCGGTCCACTCACCTACACGATCGCGTTCAGCGGGGCAACGAAAGGACTCTCCGCATCGGGAGGCACCGTCACCGGAACGCCCTCGGCACCCGGCATGGTCGCGGTCACGATCACGGCCACCGACGCGCTCCAGCGTTCGGCGAGCGATCGCTTCACGGTCGTCGTGTTCGAGAGCGGACTGGCGTCGCCCGAGCTTCCGACCCCCTCGTATCGATACGCCGACACCGGAGTGCCGCTCCCCGCGCACTTCGTCGCGAGCGTCGCCGGCACGTCGATCGCTGGCTTCGACAACACCCCCGCCGGCAACCCGATCACCGACGCGGGGGCGACGCTCGGGCGCGTGCTGTTCTACGACCCTCGCCTGTCGGCGAACGACGCGACGTCGTGCGCGTCGTGTCACCGCCAGTCACTCGGCTTCGCCGACGCGCTGCCGAGGAGTGTCGGCTTCTCGGGCACACCCACACCTCGCCACGCCACCGGCCTCGCGAACGCGCGGTTCTATGGAAGGGGGCGCTTCTTCTGGGACGAGCGGGCCGCATCGCTCGAGGCGCAGGTGCTCGAGCCGATCCAGCATCGCGACGAGATGGGGATGTCGCTCGATGCGCTCGCGCTCAAACTGAGTGTCACGCCCTACTATCCCGCGCTGTTCACCGCCGCGTTCGCATCGCCGTCGATCACGAGTGATCGCATCGCAGCGGCGCTCGCGCAGTTCACGCGCGCGATGGTGTCGGGCGGATCGCGCTATGATCGCGCCTTCGACGCCACGGGGACCGCCGACTTCGCCGCCACCCTCACTCCGCAGGAGGTACTCGGCGAGCAGCTGTTCCGCCGTTCGGGATGCCCGTCGTGCCACGTCGGCGTGGCGCAGGTCGGGAACGCGCTCCACAACAATGGGCTCGACAGCGTCGTCTCCGACACCGGCGCCGGACGCGGCCGGTTCAAGACACCGTCGCTCCGCAACGTCGCGGTCCGCCGCCGCTTCATGCACGACGCGCGGTTCACGTCGCTGGCGGAGGTCGTGGCGTTCTACGATTCGGGGGTGCAGGCCAGTCCGGGGCTCGACTCGCTGCTACGGGGGCCCGATGGCGCGCCGCGTCGGCTCGAGCTGACCGCCGTCGAGCGGGATGCGCTGGTCGCCTTCCTCGGAGCGCTCACCGACTCGACGTTCCTCACCGCTCCGCGCTTCGCCAATCCGTTCGCGCGCGCGAGCTCGGCTCCCGACGCGGGCGTGACGATCACGATCCAGGGGAATCAGTTCCTGCCGTCGAGCGCCGTCGTGCGGCCAGGCGCAGTGGTCTCGTTTCACAACATCGACAACGAGTGGCACAACGCGACGTTCGACCACCCGGCGGTGGGTGCCACGCCCAGGTTCACGTCAGGGGTGCAGACGATCGCGATGCCGACCGCGCTCGGGGCCTACACGTACCACTGCACGGTACACGGTCCTGCGATGAGCGGCTCGATCGTCGTCGGCCGCTGACGCGTCGCCGGCTAGGCTTCTGCGGCGCGCGGGGGCTCCCAGGCGTCGCCCACGAGGGCGGGGACGCGCATCCGCACGGGAGCCGACGACTGAGGGAGCGAGGGGGTGCTGAACATGCCAAGTCGGATCTGCGCCAGTCGAAGCTCGCACGCCACATCGGCGATGAGATCGATCTGCACATCGGTGAGACGGGGGTGGTTGTCTCTGAGCTCTGCCCGCACCTGGATCAGGGTAACGGCACGATCCGGGAGGATGGAGCTTTCCGTGCTGGTCGCGATCATCGAGTCTGGCATCGTCGCATCATGGATGAGGGGTGGGGCACCGCTCGATTCTGCATGACGACTGGACGTGAAATCGTCCGTACCATCACCGCGTGATCGTGATTCGAATCACGCATTTTGTTGGAAGGACGAAGGGACGGCACCACCCTGGCTGCCGTCCCACTCCTTAATCCTGTCTTAATCTGGCTCCCGGCGCCAGTCGGGAGGCTCAATTCCAGTGTGGCTGGGCTAGCTTAGCGAGCCCAGCAGTAACGGCGGAAGTCCGAACGACGGAACGCGGGTCTGGAACGGCGATCTTAATGAAACGGCAGGATTTGCTTCGTGTGGGGGCAGGGAGCTCTTCGCCGCACGCTCAAAGACTTTGACGTTTGCGGATGGAGAGGACGTCTGAGGGTGCAGATCCCTCGACTCGCTACGCTCGCTCGGGATGACGACGCTGTGATCCCGAGCGCAGTCGAGGGATCTGCACCTCGCCTGGACCACCGCTGTCATCCCGAGCACAGTCGAGGGATCTGCACCTCGCCCGGACGCCCGCGGTCATCCCGAGCCCAGTCGAGGGATCTGCACCTCGCCATCCAGGGAGCCGAATCCTGCCGCTTCCGTGCAGATCGCAATTCAGGCCCTCGAACCATTCCCATTCGCGCGCGATTTGAGCTCCATGTCCTCACCCACCGCCGCTCCCACCACTCCGACGCGTCCCGCCACGCTGCACTATGCGTGGATAGTCGCCGCCATCACGTTCGTCATCCTGCTCGTCTCGGCCGGCGTGCGTGCCGTGCCCGCCGTGTTGATGCTCCCACTCGAGCAGGAGTTCGGGTGGCTGCGGACCACGACGTCGGCCGCGCTGTCCGTCAACATACTGATGTACGGGCTCACCGGACCGTTCGCCGGCTCGCTGATGGCGCGCGTCGGCGTGCGGCGTGTCGTGCTCTCCGCGCTGGTGCTGCTCGCGTCGGGAGTGGCGATCGCGCCCCTGATCCGTGAGAGCTGGCAGCTCGTCGCGCTGTGGGGGCTCGGTATCGGCGTGGGCACGGGGCTGGTCGCCGTCGTGCTCGCGGCCACGGTGGTGAATCGCTGGTTCGTCGCGCGACGCGGCATGGTGCTCGGCATCCTCACCGCGAGCGCGTCGACCGGCCAGCTCGTCTTCCTGCCGATGCTCGCGCGTATCACCGAGCGTCATGGCTGGCGCGCAGCGGTCCTCCTCGTCGCAGGGATCGTTGCGGCGCTGATCCCGCTGGCGGTGTGGCTGCTGCGCGAGAGCCCGGAGCGCATGGGCCTGCGCCCGTACGGTGCGCCCGACGAGCTGCCGGATGCGCCGCCGGTGGGATCGCGCAGCGCCGAGAGTGAGTCGCTTGGCGCGATCGCCGTGCTTCGCGGCGCGGCGAGCACGCGCAACTTCTGGGTGCTCTGCATCGCGTTCTTCGTCTGTGGAGCGTCGACGAACGGGCTGATCGGCGCGCACCTCATCCCTGCCGCGCACGACCATGGCATTCCCGAGGTGCGGGCCGCCAGTCTGCTCGCGCTGATGGGATTGTGCGATCTGGTGGGCACCACGGCGGCAGGCTGGATGTCGGACCGCTGGGACAGCCGGTGGCTGCTCGCCGCATACTATGGATTACGCGGCCTGTCACTGCTCTTCCTTCCCTTCGCGCTGGCGGGGGCGTCGCCGGCGCTGGTGCTCTTCGCGGTGTGGTACGGGCTCGACTGGATCGCCACCGTTCCGCCGACGCTGCGGCTGGCGAACGAGGCGTTCGGGCGCACGCGCGCGCCGATCGTCTTCGGCTGGATCTCCGGCGGGCACCAGCTGGGCGCGGCGTCGATCGCGCTCGTCGCGGGCGCGATGCGTGTGACGTCGGGACGATACGACTGGGCATTCATTGGAGCGGGGACGTTGTGCCTGGGCGCCGCGGCGCTGTCGCTCGCGTTCCGGCGCGAACCGGTGGTCCCTACGCCGCGCGGTCTGCCCCTCGCAGCGCCGCTTCACCCCGCGTAGGATCGTCTCGTCCCGGAACGGGTGCGCGGCAGGTGCGCCGCGGCGAGCATTCCGTCCGTCACCGTCCCGCCCGTGTCAGCCGCAACTTCCTTTCTCGTAGTCCGCCCGTCCGCCGCGACGACCAGCCGTGAGTCGCCAGCGCGGAGCGTGCCGGGAAGGCGGATCGCCGCGGTCGCGGTCGGGTGGCTGGTGTTCGCGCTCGCGCAGTGGGTGCTGAGCCGTATCGCGAGCCGAAGCTTCGAGGAGGCGTGGGACATCATCCTCGCGCTCTCGACCACGGCGTGCTGGATCGCGCTCACGCTCGGCATCTGGGCATGGGTCGCGTTCCTCGACCGGCGGCAGCAGTCGCGACTCTCCCTCGTCTGCGCGCACGTGCTCGGCGTCCTCGGCGCCGCGCTCATCGACGGCGTGTGGCGCAACGCGAGCCAGCGCGCGTTCTACGGCGGCCCCGAGAAGTCCCTTTTGCCGACGATGGTCTACTTTCTCGACCTGACCGTCGCGGCGTACGTCGCCGTCGTGCTGCTCAAGCGGATCGCCGACACGCACGACGCCGTGATCCGCCAGGAGCGGCGCCAGCTCACGCTGCGGGCGGAGCTCGCCGGCGCCCAGCTCGCGTATCTGGAGACGCAGCTGCAGCCGCACTTCCTGTTCAACTCTCTCGGGGCGGTGCTCGAGCTGGCGCACGAGTCGCCGGCCACCGCGTCCCGGATGATCCGCCAACTCGCTGCGCTCCTGCGATTCGCCGTGCACGGCCGCGGGCAGACGGTGACGCTCGCGCAGGAGCTGGAGGCGCTCGAGCCGTACCTGGAGATCCAGCGGCTGCGGTTCGCCGACTGGCTCACGATCTCGCGCGACGCGACGCCCGAAGCGCTGCGCGTGAACGTGCCGCGCATGACGTTGCAGCCGATCGTCGAGAACGCGATCCGCCACGGCCTCGCCGACCGCACGGAGCGCGGCCACATCTCCATCGTCGCGTCGCTCGAGGAGCAGGAGCTCTGCCTGCACGTGGAGGACAACGGCGTGGGGCTCGGCAAGGCGAGCGACATCGACGCGTGGGGCATCGGGCTGCGCAATCTCTCGAGCCGGCTGCGCACGGTGTACGGCGAGGAGGCGACGGTCACGCTGCGCACGGCACCGACCGGCGGCGCGATCACGGAGGTCCGGCTGCCCGCCGACGTCACGCCACCGCACCTCGCACCGACCGACGACGAGGACGACGCACCGATGGAGGCGACGCCGGAGCGGCTGCCCGAGCTGCTGCG
Source organism: Gemmatimonadaceae bacterium (assembly GCA_035274345.1). Classification (GTDB taxonomy): domain Bacteria; phylum Gemmatimonadota; class Gemmatimonadetes; order Gemmatimonadales; family Gemmatimonadaceae; genus AG11. Next base: position 184 of record DATEOG010000083.1, on the reverse strand, counting down.
GCGCAACGCGCTCGCGGCGATCGTGACGGGTTGGGTGCTGTGGGGGTTGTTCTGGGTTCAGCTCAACCTCGCATGGATGTCGATCTTCGCGCGCCGTCCGCTCCCCTGGTCGCTGCCCGTCGTGGCCGACTATGGAACGGGGATTCTCGTCTGGGCGGCGATCACGCCGCTGATGCTCGCGGCG
>DATEOG010000082.1:0-2277 GCA_035274345.1 Gemmatimonadaceae bacterium | reverse complement strand
GCCCGCGCCGCCGCCCGATGCGCAGCGGGTGCGTCGCGGCGATCGACGGCGCGTCGGGGCGGAGCGCACCATCGGCGCCGAGCGCGAGCTCGTACGCGTACTGCTCCACCGCCCGTCGTACTTCGAGCAGGTCGTCGAGCGGGTCGGGCCGGACAGCTTTCGCGATCCCGAGCTTCAACGCATCTTCGCCGCACTCGTCACGTTGGGCGCCGACGCTGGGCCGAACGCAATTGCCGAGCGTCTCGACCGGGAATCCATCGAGCTGTTACAGGAGTTGTTGGAGGAGCAGGGCGGACTCGATCATGCCGACGAGGCAGTGTCGGGAAGCCTCGCGCTGCTGCACGAGCGCGCGCTGGCCGACCGGTTGAGCGAGATCGACCGGGAGCTGCCGCTCGCCAACTCGGACGAGAAGGACGGCCTGACGCGGGAGAAGATGCAGTTGACGGGTGAGCTGCGCCGGCTCGGCGGACGGCGATGGAAGCAGTTTCGGTAGCCAGGCGCACGCCGGTTATGATCACAGTGAGTCGCCTTACATCATCCTCACGCCCGCACCATGCATCCTGACGTCCAATCGCTCCTCGCCGTGCAGCGGGACGACCTCGAGATCTACGCCTCCGAGGCCAAGCTCGCCGCGCTCGCGCCACGTCTTGCCGCGCTGGAGAGCGAGCGCGCCCGCGCCGGTCAGGAGCTGGATCGCGCGCGCAAGGCCATCGAGGCCGACGAGTCACGCCACCGCGAGGCGATGCACAAGCTCGACACGCACCGTCAACTCGTGGAGCGCAGCCAGCGGCAGTACGAGAGCGTGACGTCGCCGCGAGAGGCCAACGCCGCGATGGCCCAGCTCGAGCAGACGAAGCGCATGGCCGACGACAGTGAGCGGGATGCGTCGCAGATTCTCGGGCGCATCGGGGAGATGCGCCACCACGTCGCGGAGCTGGAGACGGCGCTCGCCGACGTCGAGCGGCGTCAGGCGGATGCGCGTGCGACGCTCGACGCCGAACGCGCCGAGATCGACGCAGAGCTCGCGCAGGCGCGCGCCAAGCGCGACCGGACGGCGCAGGCCGTGCCGAAGTCGATGCTCGCCAAGTACGAGAAGGTCCGCTCGCGCCGTCGCGCCGAGACGCTGTTTCCGCTGCGTGGCCCGTCGTGCAGTGCCTGCGATACGGCGATCCCGACGCAGCGTCGCGCCGTCATGGCGGCGTCCGGAACCATCGAGATGTGCGAGGGCTGCGGCGCGCTCCTGTACGCAGCAGAATGACCACGTCCTGACCGTTGTTCCGCCTCCGCGCGGGTCCTAGCTTCAGAGCATGACCGCGTCCGCACCCGCCGCCCGCCCGCGCACGCGCTGGATACTGCCGGAGCAGCCGGACCGCGCGCTCGTCCGCAGTCTGTGCGATGAGCTGCTGCTGCCCGAGCCGATCTGTCGGCTGCTGGCGTCGCGCGGTCACGTCCCCGCCGAATCGGCCAAGCGGTACCTGCGGCCCCGACTGGATCAACTCCTCCCGCCCGAACAGCTCCTCGATCTCGGCCGCGCCGTCGATCGCCTCGTGCGTGCGATCCGCGACGGCGAGACCATCCTGGTCCACGGAGACTACGACGTCGACGGCATGTCCTCGACGACGCTGCTCACCAGGGCCTTCCGTGCGCTGGGCGGCAAGGTCGTGCCGTTCATCCCGCGCCGGCTCCTCGACGGTTACGACCTGACCGAGGCCGGTGTCCGTGCGGCCCGGGAAGCCGGAGCCACCGTCGTCGTCACCTGCGATTGCGGGACCAGCGCGGTTGCCCCAGTGCACACGCTCCAGGCCGCGGGGATCGACGTCATCATCAGCGATCACCACCTGCCGGGCGGCGACCTGCCGAACGCGTACGCCATCCTCAATCCCAAGCGTCCGGGCTGCGGGTCGGAGGATAAGGATCTCGCCGCGGTCGGCGTCGCGTTCAAGCTCGCGCTGGCCGTCACGCGCGCGCTCGGCGGGAACGAGAACGTCGTGTTCAGCATGCTCGACCTCGTCGCGCTCGCGACGATCGCCGACATCGCGCCGCTGCGCGGCGAGAACCGCGTGTTCGCGCGCTACGGCCTCAGGATGCTCGGTGAGACCAAGAACCTGGGTCTGCGCGCGCTGATTCGCTCCGCCGGCCTGGAGGGGAAGCCGCTCACCGCGGGACGCATCGGCTACATCCTGGCACCTCGGCTCAACGCCGTCGGTCGGCTCGGCCACGCCCTGCGCGGCGTCGAGCTTCTCATGTCGCAGTCCGAGCACGAGGCGAACGTCATCG
>DATEOG010000081.1:0-7227 GCA_035274345.1 Gemmatimonadaceae bacterium | reverse complement strand
AACCGGCGGACCCTCACGGGTCTCGTGGGTTCGAATCCCACCCTGCCCGTTCCACGACGATCGCCGCGCGTGTGCGGCAGATCCTAGCCCGGCGGAAGGCCGAGTCTCCCTCGCAGGAGCTTCGCTGCCATCGCCCTGGTGATCTCGAATGTCAGCGGAGCCCCCTGGTCGAGCACCGCGCTCTTGGTCTCGTTCCACACGGATTGGCTCCGGACCATCTCGATCCACTCGTGGCCCTGCCACGTGAGCCCTTCGACGCTGATGACGTCGCCGCGAGCGCCGTGCGAACGCGCGATCCTGCCGTTCACGAGCCCCGCGTCGATCAACAGCTCCAGGTGCGCGAGCAGCACCGGGTCTTCGATCTCGCTCGTGCGATACTGCGCCGCGGGGCCGGCGGGCAGCGCTTCGATCTGCAGCAGGAGCTGCCGCACCAGATCCAGGTCTCGCTTCACCCCGTCTTTCTAGCGCCGTAGCTACCGCTGCGCCACCGGCCGTCGCTGTACCGCCTCCGCCGCGGCCACCGACGCCGTCAGCAGATCGCCTCGCAGATCGCCCCGACCTCGACCCGGCGATCCGCGAAGGCGGTGCAGCGTGGCGCGAGCGCCCGCCGCATCACCGAGGCGCAGCTGTGCCGCGATCGTCCCCTCGCGCAGCAGATTCGGTGACAGCCAGTGCTCGCCCTGCTCGGCGAGCGGCACCAGCACCGACGAGGCGCGCACCGCCTCGGCGAGGTCCCACGACGCGAGTCCGTGGATGAAGTCGACCGCGGCCGACGCCGGCGCCGGCGCGCTCTGTCGCGCCAGATACGCACGCACGCGACCGAAGAATGCCTCGTCGGCGACGCCCGCCGCCGCGCCGGCCCGGGCCGCCTCCGCTTCCGTCACCGAGCTGACGAACACGTGCCAATCCATCGGCGCCTCCTTCGACGCGAGCAGGCGCTCCAGCGCACGCACGTTTTCAGCGACGACCATCGTCGAGGACGAAGCGCCCTCCATCTGCCCGTCACGCAGGCGCGCCGCAAGCTCGCGCGCGGAGAGTCGCGGCACGTCGGTGATGATCGTGTACGGCTCGCCGTCCACGGCGGAACGGCGAGCACCGAGCAGCGGACCGAGCGCGAAACGCTCGCCCGCGAGACCCGCCATTCCTTCCGCGCCCTCGTTCACGTAGCGCGTGCGCTCCGCGCCGAGGTCGAGGCTCGGATAGAAATCCGAGTTGCCCCCGCCGCCACGCGTGAGGGGAGCGAGCGTCGTGGCGTCGACGACGTGCAGCGCGTTCATGAACGCCGGCGTGAGTGGCATCACTCGGCGCAGATCCTCGGCTGTCCCCGGTTGCTTCAGCACCGACCAGTCCGGGGTCGGGAGCGTCGGCTGCTTGGATGCGACGATGAGGATGTCGTGGCCCCCGACCGCGTACAGCGCATACGAGGGAAACTGCTCCGCCACGGCGCGCACGACGCTCAACACCAGGCCGTCGTTGATCTCCGAGAGGTGAAGCCACTGCCCGAGCACACCCTGCGGCGTCAGGAACCGTGCGACGTGTCCGTAGAACTCCGTCGTGAAGAGCCCGGAAACTCCGGCGACCCACGGGTTGGAGGGCTCGGAGAGAATGAGATCGTACGTGTCGCCCTGCGACGCGAAGTACGACCGCGCGTCGTCGATGGCGAAGGTGGACCGGGGATCGTCGAACACGCGTCGGTTCGCCGGATAGAACATCCGCGATGCGCGCAGCATCTCGGGCTCGATCTCGATCGTCACGAGCCGCTCGAGCGTCGCGTTGCCGAGCAGCGCGTGCGACGACATCCCCGAACCCTGGCCGATCACCGCCGCGCGCCGAGCGGTCGGCACGTGCGCGAGCGTGACGAGTGGCAGCAGCATCTGGGTGGATGCGTCGTGCGTGAACGGTCCGGGCTTCCCTGGCGGCCGAAACCACTCCGGTCCGAGCGAGGCGTCGGGCTTGCCGTTCGTCGCCAGCGAATAGCCGGTGCTCGACACGATGCGCCGCACGCTGATCGTCGCAGTTCGACCATCGGCGAAGAACGGCACGTTCATGCTGCCCGGCGCGCGCGCACGCGCGTAGCGATACACGCCGCTGATGAGCACCGAGCGATCGAAGTGGGTGGACACGCCGATGACGGTGATGAAGGCACCCGCAGCGGCGGGCACGACCCACCAGGGCCGCGCGACGCGACGCACATTGGACTCCGGCAGCGCCAGCAGCAGTGCGCCCAGGAGCACGTCGATCGCCGCGCCGCCGACGAGCAGCCACTTGAGCCCGATGAGGGGCAGCAGCACGAGCGCGGCGATGGCCACGCCCACGATCGAGCCGAGAGTGTTCACGGCGTACACTTGCCCGATCGCTGCTTCTCCACTGCCGCCGCGGAGGAGCAGCCGCGTGAGCAGCGGCAGCGTCATGCCGGCGCAGAACGTCGCGGGAAGCATGACGGCGAGGCAGATGAAGTATCGCGCGAGGCTGAACGCCCGATAGCCTTCGGCCGTGCGCGAGAATGCTGCCATGAAGTCCGCCATCCAGTGGAACGATTGCAGGTATACGGGCAGCGTCGCCACGGCGAGCACGCCCATGGCGATCTGCACCAGCGCGAGCGTGCGCACCGACGCGGCGCCCGCGTCGCTCCGACGGCGAATCGCGAACGCGCCGCACGCCAGGCCGAGAATGAACGCCGAGAGCATCAGCTCGAACGAGTGCGTCGCAGACCCCAGCACGAGGGAGAGCATGCGAATCCATCCGATCTCGTAGATGAACGACGAGATCGCGGTGCCGAAGCTCACGGCCAGCAGCAGTCTGCGCAGCGAGAGCGAGAGTGGCACGGCGGCGGCCAGCTCGGTTCGCGCCGGCCCTGCAGTCTCGGGCATCGGCGCTTCTTCGTCGGCTCCGCGGCTGCGCGTGATGACGAGCACGAGAAGCGCGACCACGAGATTGGCCATCGCCGCGACGAGCAGCGTCCCCGGCAGACCTACGAGCCCGACGAGCACGAATCCCGCCGCGAGCACGCCGGCCGCGGCACCGAGGCTGTTCGCGAAGTAGAGCAGCGAGAGCGTGTTCCCCACGCGTTCGGGAACGCGGCGCACCACCCCCGCGCTCATCAGCGGGAAGGTCGCGCCGAGCAGGATCGACTGTGGAAGGATCAGGATCGCCGCGAGCGTCCACTTTGCCAGCGTATGCGCGATGCCCGGCCCGAGCGCTGGAAAGAGCGAGTCGTACGCGAGATGCGTCGTCCAGACGAAGACGTCGTGGAAGACGAGGCCGAGCAGCCCCACCGCGAGCTCGACGTACGCGTACCAGCGCAGCGGCTCACGCAGCCCTGGGGTACGACGGCCGGCGACCAGGGCGCCCGCCGACATTCCGCCCAGAAAAATGACGAGGACGAGCACCTGGGCGTACGCACCGTGGCCGACGAAGAGGCCGAGATACCGCACCCAGATGGACTCGTAGATCAGTCCAGCGGCGCCGGACAGCACGAAGACCGCGCAGAGGAAGAGCAGCATGCCTCTCAGACGGGCGCGTCCGCGGGGCGTCACGCCGGACCGGCGCACTCGTGAAAAGCTATTTACCCACGAGCCCGCTTGACGTCGGATTGTGGCAACTCGATCCTCACGTCACGACCGTCCAAATGCGCGACGACGGCGTTCTCTCGCGAATGCCCGATATGCGCCGTCGCCTTCCACGAATACGGAGGGATGTATGACTGGCCCCACCCCGGTCCGAGCTGCGCTCGTTCTTCTGCTCGCCGCGGCTCCTGCCGCCATCGCTCAGCAGAAATCCGAGAAGGTGAACCAGCAGGGCGGCGCGATGTCCGCCGCGATGGCGAAGGCGAAGGTGAAGAAGATGTCCAACGCGGAGTTGATCCGCAGTGCGCTCTCGGCGGGTCCACGCGAGATCTCCGAGCACGCGGCCGTCATCGCTCCCGACGCGAACGGCAAGATGGCCCAGATCCGCGCCGGCACGAACGGGTGGACGTGCATGGCGGACGAGCCGGATACGCCGGGTCTCGACCCGATGTGCCTCGACAAGATGAGCATGACGTGGGTGCAGTCGCTCATGAACAAGTCGCGCAAGCCCGCGAACACCGCGCCGGGCATCGTGTACATGCTCCAGGGTGGAAGCGACATCAGCGCCACGGATCCCTACGCGACGAAAACCGATCACTTCATCGAATCGCCGCCACACTACATGATCATGTGGCCGTACGATGCCAAATCCACCGGCTTCTCGACGACGCCCAAGAAGACGGGCACGTGGATCATGTGGGCCGGCACGCCGTACGCGCACCTCATGATCAATCAGACGCCGTAGCAAGACGGCAGTTTACACCCCCTCGCCTGTCGCCTACATTTCTTCTCTCGTCGGGAGAGATGGCCGAGAGGCTGAAGGCACCGGTTTGCTAAACCGGCATAGGGGGTCAACCTCTATCGAGGGTTCGAATCCCTCTCTCTCCGCTCCGAAGGCCCGCCGCAGACGTGGCGGGCCTTCGTGCATTCCTCTTTCGCTTCGCCGGTCGTGATGTCCGCACCGTCGCCCCGCCTCCGATTCGCGCCATCCCCCACCGGGTATCTGCACGTGGGCGGCGCGCGTACGGCGCTCTACAACTGGCTCTACGCCCGCAAGTTCGGCGGCGAGCTGCTGCTGCGCATCGAGGACACCGACAAGGCGCGCAGCACCGACGAGAGCACGCGCGCGATCTTCGAGGGGCTCGAGTGGCTCGGCCTCACATGGGACGGAGCCGTCGTGTACCAGGGGGCGAACCTCGAGCAACACCGCGCCGACGCGATGCGCCTGCTCGATAATGGCACGGCATACCGCTGCTTCTGCACGCAGGCCGAGCTCGCGGAGCGTCGCGCCGAGGCCGAGTCGCGCAAGGACAGCTTCAAGTACGACCGCCGATGCGATCGGCTTCCGGCCGACGAGGTGCAGCGTCGCGTGGCCGAGGGCATGCCCTTCACGATCCGCTTCCGCGTGCCCGAGGGCTCGACGTCGTGGACCGATCTCGTTCACGACGAGATCGCGTTCCCGAACAAGGACATCGAGGACTTCATCGTCCTGCGCACCGACGGCACGCCGATCTACAACCTCGCCGTCGTGAGCGACGACATCGCGATGCGCATCACGATCGTCATGCGCGGCGACGATCACATCTCGAACACGCCGAAGCAGATCATGCTGTACCGCGCGCTCGGCGAGGAGCTACCGACGTTCGCGCACCTGCCGATGATTCACGGCCTCGACGGCAAGAAGCTCAGCAAGCGGCACGGCGCGACGGCGGTTGGCGATTATCGGCACCTCGGCATCCTGCCCAGCGCCATGCTCAACTTCCTCGCGTTGCTCGGATGGTCGCCCGGCAACGACATCGAGGTGATGACGCTGCCCCAGATGGTCGAGCTGTTCGACGTGGCGGGGCTCCAGAAGAAGGCGGCGATCTTCGACCCCAAGAAGCTCGAGTGGATGAACGGGCAGCACCTGAGCCTCATCCCGTCGCACGAGCTCTTCGCGCGCGTGGTTCCGGCGATGGAGGCGGACGGCCTGGCCACTGCTGCTGAGCTCGAGTTGCGGCGCGACTGGTTCGTCTCCCTGCTCGACCTCCTCAAGGTGCGGGCGAGAACGATCGACGACATCGTGCGGCAAGCGGCTCCGTACTTCCGGGGGACCATCGGCTACGACCCCGACGTCGTGGCCAAGCAGTGGAAGGACCGCCAGGGCACCGTCGACATTCTCGCGCAGGTTCGCGACACGCTTGCCGGGCTCGAGCGCTGGGAGCCTTCCGTGATGGAAGAGGCATTGCGGGTACTGGCCGAGCGCCTCGGGTTCGGAGAGAAAGCGGGGAGGGTGTTCCAGCCGTTGCGTGTCGCTCTGACAGGCCTCGCCGCCAGCCCGGGGATCTTCGACGTCCTGCAGGTGCTCGGACGAGACCGGTCGCTCGCCCGCATCGACGACGCGGTGTCGTTCCTGCAAAGGCCGGCGGCGTGAACGGGGAAACATTGTTTTGCAAACAAGTGTTGCGCCTTACGTAGGAAGTTGTACATTAGCCATTCCAACGCTGCAAACGGGCTCAGCACCACTTGTGTCCGGCTGCTGCCCGAGCCGGTGAGGGTCCATGACAGAGCCGTTAACGCCGCTGGAACGACGGGTATATCACTACCTGATCGATTTCCTCGCGGAAAACACGTACCAGCCCAGCATTCGCGAGATCGCGAAGAAGTTTCGCATCAAGTCGACGAAGACGGTCTCCGACCTGCTCGCGTCGCTCTCGCAGAAGGGGTTCATCGAACGCGATCAGTCGCGCTCGCGCGGCGTCCGCATCGTCGGCTTCTCGGGGACGGCGGCTACCCAGCCCGTTCCGTACTTCGGGAAGGTTCACGCCGGCGAGCCCGCGCTGCTGCCGGAGCATCGCCAGGGCTACATCACGATGGATCGCCGCTTCCTGCCGAGCGACGACGTCTTCTTCCTGAAGATCAAGGGAGAGTCGATGATCGGGCGCGGCATCTTCGACGGTGACTACGTGATGGTCTCGCCGTCGACGCGCGCGAAGGACGGCGACATCGTGGCGGCACGTCTCGGCGAGGAGGCGACGGTGAAGACGCTGACGCACCGCGGCGCGACGATCGTGCTCGAGCCGGCGAACGACGCCGAGCGCGCGATCGAGGTCGGGCCGCGCGACGACTTCGCCGTGCTGGGCGTAGTGTGCGGGGTCTTCCGCCCTTTTATGGAAGAGAGGGAGCAACCGACGCTGAACCTGGCGCCGGACGCGGAGATCCACTGAACGGCGGCGCTTGACGCGCCGCCGTTTCGCTACTAGCGGGTCCCTCCGGAGGACTGCGCCACTCCGCGCTCCTCCTCCCTCTGCCGCTGCTTCTCGCGGCGCTCGCGGTCCTTGCGCTCACGGATGCGCTTCACCGCCGTCTTGAACTCGTCGTCGTGGAACTGCGCCTGCGCGTGCTGCAGGATCTCGCCGCGATACGTCGACGAGAGACGATTGACGGCTCGTTCCCCGGGGTTCGCCTGCGCGCGAATCGGCAGCGCGGCGAGCACCGCGCTCGGGATCCAGAACTTGCCCAGATAGATCTTGCTCCCGTCGATGCCGTACTTCTTGCCATCGCGGTCGAACGTCCAGTCGCCGGGCTGACGGCGCTGCGCTTCCGCGGCCATCGCCAGCGCGACGGAGTCGTTGAAGGCGTTGATCGTCGCCTTCACCGCGCTGTCGGTCCGCTCCGCGGG
>DATEOG010000080.1:0-7100 GCA_035274345.1 Gemmatimonadaceae bacterium | reverse complement strand
TCTGGTCGCGAGCGCACATAAGCCACGCCCGCGGCGAACGGTCGCACGAACCGTTCGGTCTGAATGAAACGCAGAGGTAACTGCACGACGACCGCGAGCGCGAGCGACGCAGCCAGCCACACCCGCGTGCGCCGCTCCCCGAGCACGCTCGACGCTGCTGGCACCCCCGCCGCGGCGATAAGCGAGAGACTTCCGAGCACTTGGAATGCGTACCGGTAACCCCAGCCGTGTCCCTGAGTGAGCGGAAAGAACGCGAAGAACACGAGTGTGAGCACCACGCCGAGCGCGAGATCAACGATCACCGCCGGCGACCGCCACAGGCGCAGGACGACGACTAGCGCGAGAATTCCGAGCACTGGCGTGTGCCAGGTGAGCAGCAGCGTCAGGCTAATGAGGTGGAGCTTGAGCGTCCATGCGTTGGGCCACGCGAAGAGCGTGAACACCGTCTCGTTCCTTCCCTCCACGTTTGATCGCGCATGGAGCAGAAGCGCCAGCCAACACGCCGCCGCCGCCGCGTATACGAGCACTCCGGACGTCAGCCGCGCCCATTGCCGCTCGCGCAGCAGCCGCAGGAAGAAGGGCGCCACGAACAGCGCGTGAGGAAAGGGACTGTGCAGGCCCAGCGCGAGCCCACCGACGAGCAGCGCGAGCGACCACGACTTCCAGTTTCTACGGAGGTACAGCCACAGCCACAGGAGATTGGCCAGCAGGTGCGCCGGCATCGTGTAGCCGCTCCCGGACGTCAATATCAACTCGCTGGACGTCGCCAGCAGCGCGACCGCGATCCACGGACGCGCGCGCTCATTGGGCCAGATCCGACGCGCCGCGAGGCCGAGCGTGAGCACGGACCCTCCCGTGAGCAGCGGGTTGAGCAGCGCACCCGCGCCGACGAGCACGAAGGGCGCCTTCATCGCTGAATACACCGGCAGGTACATCGAGCGCCACGTTCCGTTGCTCGTGTCGAAGTTCACGAACACCGGTGCGATCGCGGGCCCGATCGATCGCCACGGCCACGGGACCTGTGCCGCGGCCTCCCCACGGGCGAATATTCGCGCCTGGAAGTCCACCGTGAACTCGTCCATCGAGAACAGCAGGCCGTGCATCACCCAGCGCGTCGTCACCATCCCGACGACCGCCACCCCGATCGCCACCGCGACGAGCGACGCCAGTCGCGGCGACCCCGCGTCGTCGCCGGCGAGCGCATCGTCGCCGTAGACGTGCGCCGCGCGCGCCATCAGCACCAGCGTCCCCGCCACGAATGCGCCGAGCAGGAGCTGATAGGGCAGCTCGTGCAGGACGAACAGCCGGAAGTACATCGTGAACCCGCGTGGCCGGTCCAGGCCGATCTGCTGGATCTCGTGGCGCGCGAGCGTCGCGTACGCGGTCAGCAGCCCGGTGAGAAGGACGGCCAATCGCAGCACGCGCCGGCCGTTCGCGTCGCTGTCGGTGGGCCCTAGGGCCACGTCGCCGATCGGTCGAGCGTCACGGCACCGACCCGCCGTCCATCAGGTCGAGCAGGTACTGCCCGTACGCGTTCTTGCACAGCGGCTCGGCGACCGCGCGCAGCTGCGCGTCGTCGATGAATCCCATGCGCCACGCGATCTCCTCGGGGCAGGCGACCTTGAGTCCCTGTCGCTTCTCGAGCGTCTCGACGAAGCTCGACGCCTGGTGCAGCGACTCGTGCGTTCCCGTGTCGAGCCACACCATGCCGCGCCCGAGCGGCTGCAGGCGGAGCGTCCCCCGGCGGAGATACTCGAGGTTGACGTCGGTGATCTCGAGCTCTCCGCGTGCCGACGGCTGCAGCGCCCGCGCGATGTCCACCACGTCGTTGTCGTAGAAATAGAGACCCGTCACGGCGATCTTCGACTTCGGGCGCGCCGGCTTCTCCTCGATGCTCAGCACCCGTCCGTCGGCGCCGAGCTCCACGACGCCGTACCGCTGTGGATCGCTCACCGGATAGCCGAAGATGGTCGCTCCCTCGCCGATCCGAATCGCCTTCTGCAGCACGTCCGGGAGCGCGTAGCCGTGAAAGATGTTGTCGCCGAGGATCATCGCGACGTTGTCCGCGCCGATGAACTCTCGCCCGATCACGAACGCCTGCGCCAACCCCTCCGGCGCCGGCTGCTCCGCGTACGAGAAGCGCATCCCCCACTCCGATCCGTCGCCGAGCAGCTGCTCGAACCGCGGCAGGTCGGATGGCGTGGAGATCACCAGCACCTCCCGGATGCCGGCCAGCATCAGCACCGAGAGCGGGTAGTAGATCATCGGCTTGTCGTAGACGGGGAGCAGCTGCTTGCTCACGACGCGCGTGAGCGGATGCAGCCGCGAGCCGCTTCCTCCGGCGAGGATGATCCCCTTTCGCTGCCGCTCGCTCACTGGTACGAGTCCTCCTTCGTCGCGCGCTCCGCCGCGGCGTCCTCGACGATGCGGCCGAGCCCGAGCCGCTCGCCACCGTAACCCGCCCCCTCGCCGCTCTCGCCGTTTCGGCCGCGATACTCCCCCGAGCGCACGCGCTCCCACCACGTGCGATTGTCGAGGTACCAGCGCACCGTGTCGCGCAGTCCGCGCTCGAACGACCGCGTCGGACGCCACCCGAGCTCCTCCCGGATCTTGCTCCCGTCGATGGCGTAGCGGAGGTCGTGGCCCGGCCGGTCGGTGACGAACGTGATGAGCCCCTCGCGCGGACCGGCCGCGTCGGGCACGAGCTCGTCGAGCATCCGGCAGACCGTCCGCACGACGTCGATGTTGCGGCGCTCCGCATCGCCGCCGATCGAATACGTCTCGCCGACGCGTCCGGACTCGAGCACGCGCAGCAGCGCGTCGACGTGATCCTCCACGTGCAGCCAGTCGCGCACGTTCTCGCCGCGCCCGTACACCGGCAGGGGCTGGCCGGCGAGCGCGGTGAGGATCATCAGCGGGATCAGCTTCTCGGGGAACTGAAACGGCCCGTAGTTGTTCGAGCAGTTCGTCGTGAGCGTCGGCAGCCCGTACGTGTGATGCCACGCTCGCACGAGATGGTCGGCGCCGGCCTTCGTGGCCGAATAGGGCGAGTTCGGGCGGTACGCGGTCTCTTCGTCTGCGGACTCGTCCGGAGCGAGCGACCCGAACACCTCGTCCGTCGAGACGTGCAGAAATCGGAAGCGATCGCGGTCCGCCGTCGAGAGCGCGCTCCAGTAGCGGTGCGCCTCGTCCAGCATGGTGTAGGTGCCGAGCACGTTCGTTCGAACGAACTCGGCCGGTCCGGCGATCGAGCGGTCCACGTGCGACTCGGCCGCGAGGTGCATCACCGCGCGCGGTCGGAACTCGGCGAACAGTGCACGCACCGCCGCCGCGTCGCAGACGTCGACCTCGGCCAGGTGATGCCGATCGCCGCGTGCCGGCTCGAGCGAATCGAGGTTCCCCGCGTAGGTCAGCCGGTCCACGGTGACCACGTGCGACGACGTCGCCGCGATCAGCTTCCGGACGACTGCCGAGCCGATGAAGCCCGCGCCGCCCGTGACGAAAACGGTAGAGGCCAGTGACATTGTGCGATGGGAGCGGAGCGGTCGCCGCGATTCCGTCGCCGATCCGCATGCAGAGGACGAGTGAACGGCGACCGTGTTACGTGCGCCGCCACTGCATAGTACCTGGCCGGACACCCCGTGCTGGAGGAGTCATCTGAGCGAGCGCAGCGAGTCGACGGATCTGCACCCCCTGTCATCCCGAGCGAGCGCAGCGAGTCGAGGGATCTGCACCTGCACCCTGCACCAGTCGTCCGGGCGGCAATCAGCCCTGCCGGACTGGGCGCCCGATGCCATATTCTCTCGCCCTGCGCCTGACCGAGAACCGTGACGAGCGACCAACGGACGATCGACGCACGACCTCCTGGGCTGCCGACCAGGGAGCCGGGGACGCGGCGTGTCCTCAGCTATCTCGAGGCATTCCTCGTCGTCGCCGTCACCAGCGCCCTCTCCTGGGCGTTTCGCGACGACCTCACCGCGACACGCCTCCTGCCGTTCTGGGTATCGAGCGTGTACGCGGCGTGGCGTGGAGGATTCGGGCCCGCCCTGCTCGCCTCCGTGATCGGCATCGTCGTGGCCAACTACACGACCACGGCGCCGATCGGTGCCTTCGCACCACCCGCGGTCCCAGAGATCTTCTCCGCCCTCGTCCTCATCTTCGTCACTGGCCTCCTCGGCGCGACCTTCGACCGCTTGCGGAGCTCCCGCGCCGAGGCCGTGGACACGTCGATCCGTCTCGCCGTCGCGGGAAAGCAGGTCAAGGAGCAAGCGGCCGAGCTCGAGCAGCAGCTCGAGGAGAGCCAGGCCATGGCCGAGGAGCTCGAGCAGGCCAACCAGGAGCTCGGCGTCCTGTCGGGATACAACGAGCGAGCGCGCGATGAGCTCGAGCAGTCGGTGAAGCGCTACCGCGCCCTCGTCGAGGCGAGCACGGTCGTGGTGTGGACCGCGGACCCGCGGGGAGCGGTCGCCGACATGCCCGCCTGGCGCGTGCTGACGGGGCAGACGGAGCACGAGGTGCGTGGACTCGGCTGGCTCGAGGCCGTCCATCCCGCCGAGCGCGAGACCGTGCGCCGAGGCTGGGCCGCGTCGGTCGTGTCGGGGAATGTCTACGAGACGGAGTTCCGGCTCCGCCGCCGCGACGGCACCCACCGATGGTTCCGTGCGCGCGCCGTACCGATCCGGAACGGTGCGCGCATCGTCGAGTGGGTCGGCGTGTTCGACGACACCCACGAGGCGCACGTGGACGCCGAGCGGCGCACCGCGGTGGAGAGCGCGCTCAGCGTGCTCGGATCCTCCCTCGACTACCAGTGGACCCTCGCGGCGCTCACGCGACTGATGGTCCCGGCGCTCGCCGACTATTGCACCGTCGACCTGGTCGAGCCCGACGGCAGCCTGCGCCGCGTATCCATCACGCACGCCGATCCGGACAAGGAGACGCTGCTGCGCGACATGTGGGCGCGCTATCCCTTCAGGCCAACCGACAACGTCGGTGTGCACGAGGTGGTCCGGACCGGTGTGCCGCAGTTCGCGGCAGAGATCGATCCGGCGGCGGCCGCCGCGTTCGCGCGTGACGCCGATCATGCGGCGATGATCGCCGCCCTCGATCCGCGCTCCTACGCGTGCGTCCCCATGACGGTGCGGGGGCACACCCTTGGAGCGCTGACGCTCGTGTACTCCGACTCGGGTCGCTGCTACGGGGAGGCGGACCTGGGCGTCGCGCAGGAGGTCGCCGCGCGCGCCGCGACGGCGATCGACAACGCGCGGCTCTACGTGGAAGCGCAGACGGCGAACCGCGCCAAGAGCGAGTTCCTCGCCACGATGAGCCACGAGCTCCGCACGCCGCTCAACGCGATCGCGGGCTATACCGAGCTCCTCTCGATGGGCGTGCGCGGTCCCGTCAACGAAGATCAGCTGCGCGACCTGTCGCGCATCAAGCAGAACCAGCAGCACCTGCTCGAGATCATCACCGACATCCTGAACTTCAGTCGCATCGAAGCAGGGCGCGTTCGCTATGCGCTCGTCCCCGTGCCCGTTCGCGAGCTGCTCGATCGCATGGAGGCGATGATCGAGCCACAGGCCCGTGCGCGCTCGATCGAGTATCGTTGCGAGAACGTCGCCGACGGAATCGCCGTCGTCGCCGACCGCGAGAAGCTCGAGCAGGTGCTCATCAACCTGCTCGGCAACGCGGTGAAGTTCACGCCTCCGGGTGGCCGCATCACGCTCTCAGCGACAGAGGAGGAGAACGGCCGGGTGGCGCTCCGCGTCCAGGACACGGGGGTCGGCATCGACCCGGCGATGCTCGGCTCGATCTTCGAGCCGTTCGTTCAGGTCGAGGCGGCGCTGACGCGTACCACCGAGGGGGCGGGACTCGGACTCGCCATCAGTCGCGAGCTGGCGCGCGGGATGGGCGGAGAGCTCGGCGTGACCAGCGTGCCGGGCGAGGGCTCGACTTTTACGGTCGAGCTACCGAGCGCCGCGACAGGGGACCAGCTCGTCGGGTAGGAGCTCGCCCCCGGCGCCGAACACTTCCTTCGCGCGCAACAGCGACGCGACGAGCGCCTCGACGTCACGCTCGTCGTTGTACACGTAGAACGACGCGCGCGCCGTCGCCGACACGCCGAGCCGCCGCATGAGTGGCTGGGCGCAGTGCTGCCCCGCGCGGATGCACACGCCGTCCTGGTCGAAGACCGTCGCGAGGTCGTGCGGATGGATGCCGGCCATGGTGAAGCTCACCACACCGCTCCGCTCCGACGGCGACGGACCGTAGAGGCACACGCCGTCCACCTCGCGCAGGCGCTCGACCGTCAGCCGCACCAGCGCGCGCTCGTGCTCGAGGACCGAATCGAGCCCGAGTCCGTCGAGGTAGTCGCACGCCGCCTCGAGCCCGACGGCGTCGCCCACGTTCGGCGTCCCCGCCTCGAACTTGTGCGGCAGCGCGTTCCACGTGCTCTCCTCGTCGCGCACGAACTCGATCATGTCGCCGCCGAACTGATAGGGCGGCATCGCCTCGAGGATCTCCCGCCGGCCGAGCAGGCCGCCGATTCCCATCGGCCCGCACATCTTGTGACCGCTGAAGGCGTAGAAGTCGACGTCGAGCGCATCGAACCCGACGCGCAGGTGCGGTGCCCCCTGCGCGCCATCACACACGACAAGGGCCCCTACACCCCGTGCGATCTTCGCGATCTCGTTCACCGGGTTCAGCGTCCCGAGCGCGTTCGACACGTGGTTGAACGCCACGACCTTCGTGCGCGGCCCGACCATCGCGCGCAGCGCGTCGAGGTCCACCCGATGGTCGCTCGTCAGCGGGCAGACGAGGAACCGCGCGCCGCGCGCCAGCGCCAGTTGCTGCCAGGGGACGAAGTTGGCGTGGTGCTCCAGCGCCGTGACGACGATCTCATCACCCTGGTGCACGTTCGCGTGACCCCACGCCGTCGCCACCAGGTTGAGCGACTCCGTGGTGCCGCGCGTGAACACCAGGCAGTCCGTGTCGGACGCGCCGAGGAACCGGGCGACGCGCTCGCGCGCAGCGTGATACCGGTCCGTCGCCCGCGCCGAGAGGGCGTAGGCGCCTCGGTGCGGGTTCGCGTTGTCGCGCTCGTA
>DATEOG010000079.1:0-7001 GCA_035274345.1 Gemmatimonadaceae bacterium | reverse complement strand
CTGACCGCGCGATTCAGCGCGCCGATCGAGCTGGGTGGGCTCAAGACCGCGGATCCACTCGATCCTGCCGTTCGCCAATGGTGGAAGGCGAAGATCGACGAGATCTACAAGCACGTCCCCGATTTCGGCGGGTTCGTCGTCAAGGCGAACTCCGAGGGCCAGCCGGGACCGCAGGACTACAAGCGGACTCACGCCGACGGCGCGAACATGTTCGCCGACGCGCTGGCGTCGCACGGCGGAGTGGTGATGTGGCGCGCGTTCGTCTACAGCAACGAAGTGCCGACCGACCGCGTGAAGCAGGCGTACGACGAGTTCAAGCCGCTCGACGGATCGTTCCGCGAGAATGTCTTGGTGCAGGTGAAGAGCGGTCCGCTGGACTTCCAGCCGCGCGAGCCGTTTCACCCGCTCTTCGGCGCGATGCCGAAGACGCCGCTGATGATGGAGTTCCAGGTGACCAAGGAGTACCTGGGGCAGGATACGCACCTCGTCTACCTCGGCACGTACTGGGAGGAGGTGCTCCGAGCGGACACTTATGCGGCGGGGAAGGGCTCCACCGTCGCGAAGGTCGTGGAAGGTCGGGTGCATCCGTACGCGCGGACCGGGATCGCCGGGGTGGCGAACGTAGGCAGCGATCGCAACTGGACCGGCTCGCAGTTCAATCAGGCAAACTGGTACGCCTTCGGGCGGTTGGCCTGGAATCCGGAAGCCTCGGCGCGCGGGATCGCCGACGAGTGGATCCGGATGACGTTCACGAACTCGCCCTCCGCCGTCGCCGCCATCCGCTCGATGCTGCTGCAGTCGCGTGAGGCGGTCGTGAACTACATGACGCCGCTGGGACTGGCGCACATCATGGCGACGGGGCACCACTACGGGCCCGCGCCGTGGGTGCGGCTCTCTCGCGCCGACTGGTCGCCGACGTACTACCACCGCGCGGATACGCTCGCCATCGGCTTCGACCGCACCGCGTCGGGGAGCAACGCGGTGGCGCAGTACGCCCCGCAGGTTCGCGACCGGTACGCCAACCGCGCGACGGTGCCCGACTCGGTCCTCCTGTTCTTCCATCGCGTCCCGTGGACGTACCGCACGCACAGTGGACGCACGGTGTGGGACGAGCTCGTCTTCCGTTACAACGCGGGAGTCGATACCGTGCGTGCGATGCAAAAGTCGTGGGCATCGGTCCGACCTGCGGTGGACGCCGACCGGTTCACCGAGGTGGCGCAGTTTCTGGACATCCAGGAGCGCGAGGCACGCTGGTGGCGCGACGCGGCATTGACATACTTCCAGCAGTATTCGCGGATGCCGATCCCGGCGACATACGAGCAGCCGGCGCATCCGCTCGCGTATTATCAGCAGATCCGTTGTCCCGCCAATCGGGACAAGCCTCGCTGCGACGCGATTCCCTGATCCGTAACAGCGGCTCCAGGTGGTGAGTTTTGCGTGTTGAGTGACTGCGTGTGCAGTCACCCATGACCCACGACTCACCACGCATCACCGGTTCCATTACCTCTCTCACCTTCTGCGCGCGGATAGTCTGACGATGCCACGTTCAGCGACACAGGACGCCTACACGCCCAAGCCGGAGCACCATTTTACCTTCGGCCTGTGGACCGTGGGCAACCCCGGCCGCGATCCCTTCGGCGAGGCCACGCGGCCGCAGATCGGCGCCGTCGAGATCGTGCACAAGCTCGCCGAGCTCGGCGCGTATGGCGTGAACCTGCACGACAACGACCTCATCCCACGCGATGCGTCGCCGGCCGAGCGTGACAGGATCGTCAAGGACTTCAAGGCGGCGCTCGCGTCGACGGGGCTGAAGGTTCCGATGGCGACGACGAACCTGTTCGGCGATCCGGTGTTCCGCGACGGAGCCTTCACCAGTGTCGACGCGAAGGTTCGTCGCCACGCGCTCCAGAAGACGATGCGGTCGATGGATCTCGGCAAGGAGCTGGGCGCGTCCACGTACGTCTTCTGGGGTGGCCGCGAGGGCACGGAGACGAACGCGTCGAAGGATCCGCAGGAAGCAATGAAGTGGTTCCGCGACGCGCTCAACTTCCTGTGCGAGTACTCGATCTCACAGGGCTACGACTACAAGTTCGCGCTCGAGCCGAAGCCGAACGAGCCGCGCGGCGACATCTTCCTGCCGACGATCGGCCACGCGCTCGCGCTCATCTACACGCTCGACCATCCCGAGATGGTCGGACTGAACCCGGAAGTCGCGCACGACACGATGGCGGGACTCGACTTCTCGCACGGCGTCGCGCAGGCGCTCGAGGCGGGGAAGCTGTTCCACATCGACCTCAACTCGCAGAAGCCCGGCCGGTACGACCAGGACCATCGCTTCGGGAGCGAGGACGCCAAGGCCGGGTTCTTCCTCGTCAAGCTGCTCGAGGACGCGAAGTGGCCCGGCATGCGCCACTTCGACAGCCACGCGTACCGCACCGAGGATCAGCAGGGCGTGTGGGACTTCGCAGCCGGAAGCATGCGCACGTATCTCATCCTCAAGGAGAAGGTTGCGGCGTTCAACGCCGATTCCGAGATCCAGGCCCTGCTCGCGGCCCTCGGCCAGCGCGGTTCCAAGGCCGGTGCACGCTTCAAGTTCTCGAAGGAGCTCGCCAAGACCATCAAGGATGAGCAGTTCGATCTGCCCGCGATGCGAGATCAGGGCTATGCCTACGAGAAGCTCGATCAGCTGACGATGGAGATCCTGCTCGGAGTGCGCTGACGTGTCGGAGCTCGTCTTCCTCGGACTCGATGTCGGCACGAGCGGGGTGAAGGCGATCCTCGTGTCGCCGTCGGGGGACGTCGTCGCCTCGGCGACCTCCCCGCTCACGATGGCGACACCGCAGCCCGGTTGGGCCGAGCAGGATCCGGAGGCGTGGTGGCAGGCGTCGCTCGCCTCGATCGCGGCGGTGAAGGCCAAGCGCGCCGACGCCCGGATCGCCGCGATCGGCATCTCGGGGCAGATGCATTCGTCGGTCTTCCTCGACCGCGCCGGCGCGGTGATCCGTCCGGCGCTGCTGTGGTGCGATGGACGCACGACGGCGGAGTGCGCCGAGATCACGACGCGCGTCGGGGGTGAGGAGCGGCTGCGCGATCTCGCGTCGAACCCGGCGCTCGAAGGGTTCACGCTGCCCAAGGTGCTGTGGCTTCGGAAACACGAGCCGGCCGCATTCGCGCGACTCGCCACGGTGCTGCTGCCGAAGGACTACATCCGCTATCGGCTCACCGGCTCGCTCGCGACCGAGCCGTCGGACGCGTCGGCGACACTGATGTACGACACGGCGCACCTGCGCTGGAGTGACGACATCATGCGCGCCGTCGAGCTGCCGAAGAGCCTTCTCCCAGAGGTCGGTCCGTCGGCGGGAGTGCTCGGGCGCGTCAACGCGGACGCGGCGACGCTCACCGGCATCGACGCCGGCACGCCCGTCGTCGGCGGCGGAGCCGACAACGCGTGCGGTGCCGCGGGAGTCGGCGTCGTGGCTCCGGGCGAGGTCGTGACGAGCTGGGGAACCTCCGGCACCGTGCTCGCGCCGACCGCGAAGCCGCTGGTCGATCCTCGCCTTCGCGCGCATACCTTCTGCCACGTCCTTCCGGACACCTGGTACCTGATGGGCGTGGTGCTCACGGCGGGCGGAGCGTTCGCGTGGTATCAGGAGCAGCTGGCGCGCGAGCTCGCGGGAGTGAGCGACGCAGCCGCGCGGCTCGACGCCGAAGCGGCTTCGGTGCCGCGCGGTGCGGAAGGCGTGACCTTTCTGCCCTATCTCCAGGGCGAGCGAACGCCGCATCGCGACGCGGCGGCCCGAGGCGCCGTGCTCGGGCTAAGTCTTGCGCACACCCGCGCGCACCTGACCCGGGCGGTGCTCGAGGGGATCTGCTTCGCCTTGCGCGACTCACTCACCATCCTGCAGTCTGTGGGGCTGTCGCCCAACCACCTGCTGCTCACCGGCGGAGGCGCGAAGAGCGCACTGCTCCGGCGGCTGCAGAGCGAGATCTTCGGATTGCCGGTGACGACGGTCAATCGTGAGGAGGGCCCCGCGTATGGAGCGGCGCTGCTCGCGGCGGTCGGCGCAGGAGCGTTCCCCGATCTCGCGACGGCGGCGCGCCAGACGCTCTCGCGTGCCCCGCTCGACGTTCCGGATCCGAACGCCCACCTCGACTACGCGCAGCCGTACGTGCGCTTCCGGCAGTCGTTCCTCGCCGCACGACCGGATCTCCTCGCCCATGGCTGACGCCACTGCCGAACGCGCCGCCCCGCGCGGAACGGGATTCGTCCGGCGGCTGATTTCCTCGCAGGAAACGGGTCTCGTGATCGTCCTGGCACTGCTGACGATCACGCTCATCGCGCTTGCGGGCTCGCACCTGGACCGGCGCACGGGGCTGGAGGTGAACAACTTCTGGAACCCCAACACGCTCGTGCAGACGCTCACCGATGCGAGCTTCTTCGCCATCATGGCGATCGGCGCAACGATGGTGATCATCAGCGGCGGGATCGATCTCTCCGTGGGCTCGATCTACGCGCTCGCCGGCGTGACGATGGCGCTCGTGCTGCGCGCGATGGGGCCGATGGGGAGCGGTGCGACCGCGTTCATCGGAATCACCGTCTGTGTCGGCATCGGGTTGCTCTGCGGGCTGGTCAACGGCATCCTCGTCGTCGGGCTTCGCGTGCATCCCTTCATCATCACGCTGGGCTCGATGTGGGTGCTGCGCGGCATCGCGTTCGTGATCTCGAAAGCCGAGAGCATCCTCGTGCCGCAGTCGCTCACGGGCGTCGCGAAGGCGCCGCTCGGGCTCGGCGGCGGGCTTTATCCGGTGCCGATGCTCGTCATGATCGTGCTCACCGTGATCGGCGCGATCTACCTCACCCGGACGGTGATGGGCCGACACATCTTCGCCTTCGGTGGCAACCTCGAGGCGAGCCGGTTCGCCGGGCTCTCGCTCGGTCGGATCCAGATCGGCGTGTTCGCCATCTCGGGACTCACCGCGGGCATCTCCGCGTTTCTCGGCGCGAGCTTCTATGGCTCCGCGTCCTCGGGCGATGCGCAGGGCTACGAGCTGTACGTCATCGCGTCGGCGGTCGTCGGCGGAGCGAGCCTGATCGGCGGCAAGGGAAGCGCCGTGGGCGCGATGCTCGGCGCGCTGCTCATCGTGCTCATTCGCCAGTCGATCCGCACGCTGCACTTCGATCAGAACTACGAGTGGATCGTCATCGGCTGCGCGATCATCATCGCCGTCGTCATCGACCAGTGGAGCACGCGCATGGCGGCGCGCCGCCTGACGCAGGCGGCCGAGTCTGCGCGTGCTGCCGCATAACCTCACCAACGGGAGAAGGACATGAGCGCAAGGCGTGGAAGCTGGAGCGGTGTGATGCTGTCGGCGCTGTGCCTCGCCGCGCTCGCCTGTAGCGGCGGCGGCGACGGGAAGACCGCGACGGCCGGAGACTCCGCCGGCACTGCCGCCGCGGGCGCCGGCGCCAAGCCGATCCGGATCGCGATGATCGCCAAGAGCTCCGACAATCCGGTCTTCCTCGCCTCGCGCACGGGCGCCGAGGCCGCGGCGAAGGAGCTGTCGGAGAAGAGCGGCAGAAAGGTCCAGGTCGAGTGGCTGACGCCGGGGAAAGAGGACGGCGAGGTACAGGCGCAGCGCATCCGTCAGGCCGTCAACGAGGGCTTCGACGCGGTGCTCATCTCCTGCTCTGACGCCGGCAAGGTCACCGGCGCGATCAACGATGCCGTCGACCGTGGCGTGCAGGTGATGACGTTCGACAGCGACGCGCCTCAGTCGAAGCGGTTCGCCTTCTACGGTGTCGACGACGCTCGGGCCGGCCAGCAGACGATGGAGGAGCTCGCGAAGCTGCTTGGCGGCAAGGGCAACGTCGCGATCCTCGCGGGCAACCAGAACGCGCCGAACCTGCAGAAGCGGGTGAACGGCGCGAAGGCCGAGGCCGCGAAGCATCCCGGGATCAAGATCGTCGGCGTCTTCAACCACATCGAGACGCCGCAGGACGCGTCGGCCGAGGTGATCCGTGTGAACAACGCGTATCCCGAGATCACTGGCTGGGCGTTCATCGGCGGATGGCCGCTGTTCGCGACGTCGCTGCTCACCGAGCTCAATCCGGCGAAGCAGAAGGTCGCGTCGGTCGACGCGATTCCCGTCGAGCTGCCGTACGTCGAGAAGGGGGTCGTTCCCGTGCTGCTCGCACAGTCGGTGTACCTCTGGGGTGACGTCAGCGTTCGCACGATCTTCGAGAAGATTCACGAGAACAAGACTCCGGCGAATCCCATCATGCCGATGGAGCTGGTTCGCGTGTCGAAGGAGAACCTCGGCGACTGGGCGCGACAGCTGAAGGCGTGGGGCTTCACCGACGTCGACCCGAAGTACCTCGCGCTTCCGGCGGCGAGTGGTGCGGGAGCGGCGGCGCCGGCCGCGGGAGCGCCAGCCGCGAAGCCGTGAACATCCCCGCAGTCCGGTTCGAGGGAGTCAGCAAGCGATTTCCCGGAGCGCAGGCGCTCACCGACGTCTCATTCGAGATCGCGGCGGGCTCCTGCCACGCGCTGTGCGGCGAGAACGGCGCGGGGAAGAGCACACTCGGCAAGATCATCGCCGGGATCCATCGACCGGACGGCGGACGGCTGCTGATCAACGGCAGCGAGGCGCACTTCACCAGCCCGCGCGACGCGCTCGCCGCGGGGGTGGGGATGGTGCACCAGGAGCTGGCGTTCTGCGACAACCTCAGCGTCGCCGAGAACCTCACGCTGTTCGACCTGCCAGCGCGCGCCGGGATCGTCGATCGCGAGGCGATGCGCCGACGCGCCGAGACGATGCTCGCCGAGACGGGAACGGAGCTCGACGTCACGCGCGAGTTCGGCAAGCTGGCCATCGGACAGCGGCAGATGGTGCAGATCGCAGCCGCGGTTGGAGGCGGCGCGCGGATCATCGTGTTCGACGAGCCCACGAGCAGCCTCAGTCAGGCCGAGGCGGAACGACTCTTCTCGCTGATCGAGCGT
>DATEOG010000078.1:0-2499 GCA_035274345.1 Gemmatimonadaceae bacterium | reverse complement strand
CGATGTCGGTGGTGCGGCCGTGACCCTGAAACTCCAGCGCGTAGACCTTGTGGGTTTCCGCCAGCTTCGGGATGATGGCGCCCATGCTGGGGATGTTCATGTAGGCGCCGTGGAGCACGACGAGCGGCTCGCCGGCGCCGGAGACTTCGTAGTACATCTGCATGCCGTTCACCGAGACGCGCTTCCCGGTCGGCTGGGCCTCGGTGGCGACGGTAGCGCCGAGCAGCAGGGACGTGGCGACGACGACTGTGCGGAACATGGCAGTTCTCCTTTCGAGATCGGGTGATCGCTGGGGTCTACAAGTACGTCGAGCGAGCCGCTTCGAAATCGACACGAGCATCGCGAACCAGGCTCAGCTCCGCTGTCCCGCGCGCGCGTAGTGCAGCCCCACGACTCCGCTCGGATACGGCTTCGACGACACCAGGTCGAACTTCGCCGTGACGCCCTCCGGCAGCACCTTCTTCCCCTTCCCCAGCACGATCGGATAGACGAGCAAGTGCAGCTCGTCCACGAGATCATGCGCCAGCATGTCGTGCACGAGCTGGCTGCTTCCGTCGGTGAGGATGCTCCCGCCGGCCTGCGCCTTCAACGCGCGGATCGCGTCGATCGGCTCGTCGCGGATCACGGTCGTGTTGCGCCAGACCGGATTCTTCAGCGTGCGCGAGACGACGTAGTGGTGGCGCGCGTTCATCGCGTCGCCGAACACGTCGCCCTCGGGCATCGGCTCGAACGCCTCGGCGTGGGTCACGTACGTCCGCCGGCCGAGCAGGAAGGCATCGCAGCCGTCGAGCAGCTCGAAGAAGCTCTTGCCGATGTCGTCGTGCCAGTACGGGAGCGTCCAGCCGCCGTGCTCGAATCCTCCATCCGTGTCCTCGTCCTTTCCGCCGGGCGCCTGCATCACGCCGTCCAGGGTCGTGAATTCGGAAACGATCAGCTTTCTCATTGCGATCTCCGTTCAGTTGGTGTCGATGCGTGGTGCCTTCGTCCATGCGTCGAACGAAGCGCCCGGAAATCGACAATGGTGCAGATCCCTCGACTCGCTGCGCTCGCTCGGGATGACAGGCGGGTGCAGATCCCTCGACTCGCTGCGCTCGCTCGGGATGACATCGGTCGTCATCCCGAGCGCAGTCGAGGGATCTGCACTTGGCCCTCTCGAGTCCCTCGACTCGCTGCGCTCGCTCGGGACGACGCAGCCCCGACGTCAGGGTGGCGACAACTTACGTACGGCGGCGAGCACGTCACGAATCGCCGCGACCACGAGCTCGGGCTCGTCGAGCGACACTTCGTGCCCCGAGCGGCGCGCCATCACCTGGCTCGACTTCCGCGACAGGCGCAGCAGCTCGGCCTGATTGCGCGTGTGCTCCTGCTCCACCACAGAGTCCGCGCCCGCCCTTCCGCGCGACAGCACGACGACGGGCATGTCGCCGAGCGGGTATGGCGAGCCGGTCCATCGCGCGAGGAGCGATGCGAGCTCCTCACCCTCGAACGGGTTGTCGTTGGTGGCCCAGTGCTTCGCCTGCCCGAACGCCCAGATGCGCATGCGCTGCGCGTCTGGCGGGAGTCCGTTTCGCGCCGCCTGCGCCTGCATCTGCCGCGCCGACTGCTCGATCTGCGCGAGAATCTGCGGCGGGATGTCGCTCAGCTTCAGCGGCCCGGAGGTCTTCGGATCGGGCACGGGCCCGCCGGTCGCGGTCTCGACGAGCCGCACCATCTTCCCGTCGCGCAGCACCTGCACGCCGCGCTCGTGGCCGCTCTCCTCGAGCACGAGGCCCACGACCTCGCGCGGGTAGGTGAAGGTGAACGCGCGGGAGAGGATCCCACCCCAGCTGTGCCCGACGAACACGTACGGCGGTGCTTCGTTCGCGCTCGTGAGCAGTGTGTGCAGCTCCCACACGATCTGGCGCTGGGTGCGCGGTCGCGGACCGAGCTCGCTCCACCCCAACCCTGCGCGGTCGTACGAACACACGCGCGCGAACCGCGCGACCTCCGGCTGCACGAGGCTGAAGTCCACGGAGAATCCGCCGGCCCCCGCCTCGAGCACGACGAGCGGCTGCCCTGCCCCGCGCGTGCCGGTGCAGTTCAGGTGCACGCGCCAGCCGCCGAGATCGACCATGCGTCCGGGCGCGGGCATCGGCGGCACCGAGTCCGTCTGCGCGAGCGCGCTCGGCGCCCGGGTTGCAGCAAAGAGTGCGGCGAGTGCGACGTGCGCGAGACGGAGGCTCGACATGGCTCGCTCGGCGCGGTGTGTCAGCGCGCGGCCGCAGTCGTCGCTGGCGCGCCCAGCGCACGATCGAGCCGCGGCAGCACCTCGTCGTACATCGCGACGAGCCTCGGCTCCATGTAGGTCACATCGCCGAAGAACGCCTCGGCCGCCTCGGCGAAGGCATCCAGGCCGGCCTCGCCGTACGTGCGGCAGATCTCCATCAGGAGCGCGTCGCGGGCAGCGTTCGCCCGCTCGACGGCCGCCTCCCACGCGGGCGAATCGGGCTCGTTCCCCCT
>DATEOG010000077.1:0-7348 GCA_035274345.1 Gemmatimonadaceae bacterium | reverse complement strand
GACGATCCGCGACGCGCCAGCGATCAACCCGCGCGCCTCCGCGACGCGCCCCTGGCACTCGGCGCAGGTCCGCACGTGCGCCGCGATGCGCTCCGCCTCCGCCGCGTCGAGCGCGTCGTCGAGCCAGGCGTGGATCAGCCCCTCCTCGGGGTGCTCCATCGGGTCCATCGGTAGGTCCGTCATGCGCGTTCCGCCGAGCGCTCCTGCTGCAGCGACTCGTACGCCTCCATCAGCCGCCGTCGCGCCCGCGACAGCGTGGTTCCCACCGAGGCCAGCGACAGGTCGAGCGCCTCGGCGATCTCCTCATACCCCAATCCTTCTTCCCGCATCAGCAGCGCGTCCCGGTCGCGCTCGCCCAGCATCTCGATCGCCTGGCGTGCGAGTGCGCGATCCTCTTCTCGCTCCATGGCCGTCGGGCCGGGCTCGACCGTCGACTCCGCCTCCTCCCGTACTCGAAGCAGCTCGTGCCGCTTCCGCTCGCGCGCACTCCGGCGAGCCTCGTCGCGCACGAGGTTCGATGCCACGGCGAACAACCACGACCGCTCGCTCGCGATCGTCTCCTGCTTGAGCGCGCGCACGA
Organism: Gemmatimonadaceae bacterium; assembly: GCA_035274345.1. GTDB lineage: Bacteria > Gemmatimonadota > Gemmatimonadetes > Gemmatimonadales > Gemmatimonadaceae > AG11. The sequence continues at coordinate 6,768 of DATEOG010000077.1, read as the reverse complement.
ACGTCTCCTGCGCGATCTCCTCGGCTTCGTCGCGATCCCCCAGCCGCCGGGTGAGAAAGCGGACGAGGGGAACGTGATAGGTGTTGAAGAGTGCGGCGAGCCGGTCGGGCGTGACCATGGTGCCCAAGATGGCACCTCGGGCCGTCCGGTCACCAGACGCCGAAGGTTCAGACCTTGAGCGTCCCTTCGTCAGGGAGACGTCGCCGGAGCCGCGGCCTGCACACCCTCGCGGAGATCGGAGAGCGTCGCATGCTCGATCCGGCCCTCCATTCGGCGCATGAGCTCGACGAAGGTGCGCGCGGCGTCGGGGTCGAAGTCCGAGCCCGCGCCGTTCTCGATGTACTCCAGCACGGCGCTCGTCTCCCACGCCGCGCGGTACGGCCGGTGGGTGCGCAGCGCATCGTAGACGTCGCACACGTGCACGAGCGCGCTCGCGCAATGACACTTGCGCGCGACACGGCGGTGCGGATAGCCGCCACCGTCGATCATGATGTGATGCTCGTACGCCACCGCGGCCGCGAGGTCGAGCTCGCGGTCGCTCTCGAGGATGATGCGCGCGCCCTCGATCGTGTGGCCCTGCATCACCGCGCGCTCACCGTCGGTGAGCTTGCCCGGCTTGTTCAACACCTCGAGCGGGATGCGCGTCTTGCCGAGATCGTGCAGCAGCCCCGCCACGCCGAACGCGCGCACGTCTCGCGCGCTCATTCCCATCGCCTCGGCGAGCGCCATCGTCAGCACGGAGACATTGAGTGAATGCGTCGTCGTGTACTCGTCGAACTCGCGCAGCGTGAGCAGCGGGAGGAGCATCTCCTGGTCGCCGTGCATCGCGACGGCGAGCGAGCGTACGACGGACTCCGCCTCGAGCAGCGGCAGCTGCGCACGAGCGGTCACCTGCTCGTGCATCCACTCCACCGTCGCGACCTCTTCCGAGAGCTCGTAGGTGCGCCGCGACACGGTGAACGGATCCTTCGCGACGAGCGGCGCGATCCGTCCCTCGCCTCGGATGCCGAGCGCGCCGAAGCGGATCGAGGCCCTTCCTGTGCCGGGCCGCGCCTCCGCGCTGTCGATCACCGATAGAGTGAGCCGCGCAACGACGCCTTCCAGGAAATCTTCGAAGTCCTCGCGTGACACGTCGGCGGCGAACTCGAGTCGCTGCACGCCGGCGGCGGCGAGCCGCGCCGCCCACTCCCAGTCGCGCATGTCGCGCATCGGACGCTGGCCGTACACCACCTCGTCGCCGAGAAAGGAGAACTCGGGCTTCGCGTCGTGCGCCTGCAGGTCGCGCAGGATGCGGTACGACGCGTCCACGGCGCGCTTGCGCGCCGGATGCGACGGGCCGTACAGTGCCATCGTGGCCACCGACTGCGCGAAGGAGGTGAGGAAGCGGACCGGCTCGCTCATCGCGCGTGCACCGCGGCGCGCAGCGATGCGCTCGTGCTCTGACGCGCGAGGGTGATGGCGACCACCGCACGCGGATCCTCGCCCCAGTACGTCGCGAGGGCGCCGAGCGACGCGAGCAGCTCGGGCGACGCGGGGGCGAGTCGAATGCGGCGCAGCAGGCCGCCGGTGACGAGCGTGCGAGCGAGGATCCACGTGAGCGCATCCTCGTCGCGACGACTGGCGACGGCGCGCACCGCGGCGGCGGGAACCGTACCGTCCGCGAGCTCACCGGCGTCGATGCGCCGCCGGATCACCGCGGCCGCGTCGGCTGGACAATTCTGCGCCGCGGCGAGCAGCCCGACGTATGCCACCCGCTCGTCGGGATCGTTCACGCCGGCGAGCAGCGCGGACTCGCGCGTGGACGTGTAGGAGAGCAGCAGCTTCACCGCTTCGCGGCGCACCGTCGGATCCTCGTGCTCGCGGCAGAGGCGCACCTCGGGGGGCGGCACCGGTGGCGCGATCTTTCCGAGGCAGACGAGCAGCTCGCGCGCGAGTGCCGGTGGTGCGTGACCGAGCCGGACGGCGATCATCGGCGCCGCGGGCGGACCGACCTGCACGAGAAACGAGAGGAGCCGCTCCTGCCGTCCCCCTTCGGGGCAGACCTCGAGCGCCTCGAGGAGCGGCACGGCCGCCTCGGCGCCGACTCGCGCGACCAGCCGTCGGATCACGCCGTGATCGATGCGCGTCGAGGCGAGCAGCGCACGCAGCGGATCTCGGTCGGCGATCCGCGCCCACAGCTCTCGAGCGATGACGGAACGGGGATCGGGCGCAGTGTCGAGTTGATCGAGCAGCTCACCGATCTGTCCGGCGTCGAGCATCGCGGCGATGGCGTTGCGCACGCGGTCACCCGACGCGCCGATCTCCAGCGCGATGCTCACGATGCGAGCCGGCTCGCACTCGTATCGCGCCGACGCCTGGACGCTCGCGGCGCCAGGCTGCGTATGCGCCATGTGCGACAGCGCGACGGAATACGAGGTCGGGTTCGGGTCGTTGAGCGACCACGATCCGACGAGGCGCTCGACGTGCTCGCGGAACGCGCCGTGGGCAGCGCGGCTGCGCGTGGTCTCCTCACCCGTGGCGTGGCTGGCCAGCTTGGTCAGCATCCGCACCAGGGAGCTCGAGATATTCTCCCCTTCTGCCGATGCGGCGGCCTGGACGAGTCCCATCACCGCGTCGACGGTCATCCCCTGCGAGGCGTCGAGCACGAAGCGGCGCCGCTGCGCGCCGTCGCCCCCCATCTCGAGCAGTCGCTGCAGAGTCTCCGGCTGGAGCGAACCGACGAGTCGGGAGATGCGCCGCTGCAATCCCGACGTCTCGCGGGCGTCGGTGCTCACCTCGCGTGCGATTTGCAGGAGGTAGCCGACGATCACCTGGTCATAGGCCAGCTCGCGATCGTGCTGATCGATCGCGTGGGCGACGGCTTCGGGCTCGAGCGCGTCATGATCGGGCTGCGCGTCGAAGTCCGCGGCGATCGCGGCCCGCGCAAGCCCGATCCAGAGCTGGGCCGCGGCGCCACCGCGCGCGATGCCGCCGGAGGTCGCATCGGTGGTGTCCGGCTCGTCGTCGATCAGCTCGAGGCGGTCGTACGTGAGCGGGAAGAGCTTCACGTTCTGCCAGCGTGACTGCATCAGCTCCGGCTGGAGCCCGATCGGCTGCGCGTCGCGCTGCGCTTCGAGCCCGACGACGGCGAGCATGTCACCCAGCTCGTTGCGAGTGAGGCCCGGGAGGAACTTCACCGCGCCGAGGTGGTGGCGATGCAGCTTGCTCGCGAGCTCGGAGAGCACGGGGTGATTCGAGTCGGTGGCCACCCCTTCGATGATGAGCTGGCGCCGGGCGACGCCGAGCGAGAGCGCGGGGCGGTCGACCAGAAGCCGACCGATGCTGCGATGGACGGAATCGACCGCCTGATCGAGGAGCGGATGGCCCGGCGGGTAGATCGCGTGCTTGTGGATCGCGACCGACAGATCCATCAGAAACTCCGCGAGCTCCCTGGAGAGCATCGATTGCTTCGACGCGCCGTCCGCCCCTTCGCCAGGTTCGGCGTCGGTGCCGAGTGGAAGTACGGCAGAACCGGAGAGTCGGGCCATCGGGCGTGGAGGCGAGTTTTCGGCATCACATCGCCGTCTCCACCGACGATACGGCGCACTGCGGGGTCACGGGCGGGCCCATCCCCTGGCATGTGCGTTGCCCCTGGGGAGATCGCGCCGAAATGGACGCGCACATCCGACTCGCGGGAGGCACCGATGGACGAGCAACGGTCGAAGGGATCGACGGACGGGCTTGGGGACGACCAGGGGACGCGGGTGGTGGCGCCCGACCCGGACGGATCGCGGCAACGCGCCGACGCGCCCACGGGCCGGCCGAACCGCCAGACCGGGGCCGGAAGCGAGGCATCGGAGGGGATGCACAACGCCCAGCAGGGGGGCGGCCGCGACGAGAGTGACGCGACGGGATTGTCCGACCAGGAGACGGGGCGGAGCGGGCGCGAGGGGGCGAAGCGCTCGGGCTCCGAGCCGCTCCCGGAGGACGACCAGCACCGGAGCGGCTACGGCGGCGCAGGCGGCAAGCCTGTGAACAGCTCGGACACGCGCGAGTCGAACCGCGACCGATAAACTGGGAGTAAAGAGGGGCGGCGGACCGGGGAGGCCCGCCGCCCTTGCTATATTAATTGAAATTTATATGTTGGTCGCATGTCTTCCCATCCGGACCATACCCGTGCCGTGGCCGCGCTGCGCTTCCGCGCCCTGGGCGACGAGACCCGTCTCCGCATCATCGAGCACCTGGCGTCGGGCGAGCACTCGGTCAGCGACCTCATGGCTCGGCTCGACCTGGGGCAATCGCTCATGTCCCACCATCTCCGCATCCTGCGCGAGTCGGGCCTGGTGACCGACCGCCGCGACGGCCGCTGGATCCACTACTCGATCGCCGAGCCCGCCCTGGCGGCGTGCCGCCTGGCGCTGTACGAGATGGAGCCGCTTCGGGCGAGATGAATGCTCCGCATAGCGAGTACACCTATGCGCACCGTGCCGCGAATGTATGGGACTTCTCGCAAGGTGTTTTATTCACGCGGAGACCGCGGAGACGCGGAGGACCGAAAAAGGGCCGCGGCACAACGAACGGCTGAATGCCGACCCCAAAGTCTTTGCTTTTGGAGGTGTGGCTGGAGAGGAGATGCACCGCCGCAAACAGCGCGACGCCGAGAGCAGTTCTCCGCGCCTCCGCGCCTCCGCGTGAAAAAAGACACGTTGCGCACCATGCCCAGCTCCCTGTGTCCCACATATTAATTAATATTTATGTCTCGCCGCGCGGCGGCCGTTGAGAAGACCAGTAGCGCAACCGCCACTGTCGTGCGATGTTGCGCCTCCGTCCCCCGGAGGAGCCATGGAATCCAGCACGTCCGTCCGCGATCTCGAGGATCGCGTCGCCAAGTTGCAGCGCGCCGTCTACTACCTGATCTGGAAACGCACCGGTTTCGGCGAGCAGTGCGTCCACTGCGGCCACGCCTACCCCGCGCACGGTGAGCGGTGCAAGGCCGCCGAGGTCGAAGGGCTGGTGCGGTAGAGCCACAGCCACGTCGACTGGTGTGACACCGGGCCGGCCTCGCTTCGTGCGGCGCCGGTCCGTTTCGCATCGACGACCCTGCCTGCGCGAGCGGCGCACTCAACCGACCCCCGCGGCGAACAAAAGTGATGTGGCACGGTGCTTGTGTTAGTGGTATGCGCGAGACGCATCGTTTCGCCTCGGACCACTTCACTGCAGCCGTCGTATGCGCCGCCGCGTCTCGCTCCCGACCCGCTCCATCCGCACCGCCCTCGCCGTCACCGCCGGGCTGCTTGGAGGCTGTGCGCCGGCGACGCGCGGGGTGTCGGGCAGCGTAAACGCCAGCGGCGGTGTCGCCGCGGCGGCGAGCGCGGTGGCGCCGGTGACGACGGAGTACGTCGAGGCGCAGACCGTCTCCCTCGCGCTCGACCGCATCGACCAGCAGTCGCTCCCGCTCGACCGCACGTACCGGCACTTCGGCACCGGGACCGGCGTCACGGTCTACGTCTTCGACGGCGGGATCCTCGACACACATCCCGAGCTCGCCGGTCGCGTGCGACGCGGCTTCAACGCCTTCCCCGGCGAGGAGCATCTGTGCAACGCGCACGGCACTGCCGTCGCCGGCGCCGTGGCCGGCACGACCCTCGGCGTCGCGCCCGGCGCGGAGATCGTCGACGTCAAGATGGTGGAGTGCCGTCGGCTGCGCGGGACGATCGAGGCCATCGTCCAGGGTACGAAGTGGGTCCTCGCCGATCATGCACGGAATCCCGAGCGCCGCGCGATCGCGAACTGGTCGTTCATCGCCGACACCGCGGCGACGATTCCTGCCCTCGACAGCGCCGTGACCGCGCTGAACGAGGCCGGCATCCCGGTGGTCGTGTCGGCCGGCAACATCGAGATGAACGCCTGCCGCATCGCACCCGCCAACTCACCGGGTGCGATCGTCGTCGGTGCGTCACGCGTGCGCCGGCTCGGCTCCGACTCCACGGCGCGGCTGATCGACGCTCGCACGCCGGGCACGGCGTTCGGCGCCTGCCTCGACGTCTTCGCGCCCGGCGACTCCGTGCTGCTGCCGAGCATCGAGGGCCGCGTCGCCACGACGCAGCTCTGGACCGGCACGTCGATGTCGGCCGGCTACGTGAGCGGGGCGATCGCGCTCTACCTCGAGGCGCATCCGACCGCGTCGCCGACCGCGGTGGCGAACCACATCCGCGCCGCTTCGCGCGCGGTGGTCGTCGATCCGGCGCGCTCACCCAACACGGGACTGCTCTTCATCGATCCGGACCGTCGACCGATCATCGCCTCGCGCTGAGGATTGGGTCAGAGCGCCCCATGTCCTTGCCTAGTAGCGACCGCGGCTGCATTCTCGCGCCATGCAGGCGACAATTGCCCGAGCCGTAGAGAGCGGGTCGCGCGGACGTGGTCCCTTCCCGCTTCCGCTGGTCGGCCGCGATAGCGAGTTCGCCGCGCTGGGAGGGTGGCTCGAGGACGTCGCGGCCGGTCGCGGGGGAACCACCCTCCTCGCCGGCGTCGGCGGCGTGGGCAAGACACGGCTCGTTGCCGCGGTCGCGGAGCGCGCCGCACGCCAGGGCTGGACCGTCACCGTCGGGCGCGCCTATCCCGTTGAGACGGGAGTGCCGTACGCGGTGTTCGCCGACGCGCTCACCGCCGTGCTGCGTGACCTGCCGCCGGCGACGCTCGCCGTGATGACCCGCGGCGACGCGAGCATACTCGCGAACATCTGCCCCGCCTTCTCGACGACGCCGCAGCCGCCGGCCGCGCGCGACG
>DATEOG010000076.1:0-5528 GCA_035274345.1 Gemmatimonadaceae bacterium | reverse complement strand
CTGGTCTGCCGCGACCGCCGCCCTCGCCGGCCCGGCCGTGCGTCGCGCCGTCCTCGAGCCGAGCCCACGCACCGTTGGGCCGGCAGTCGGTGCGCTCATCCGCGCCATCCCCGCGCTCGACGGCGCCATCGCCGGCGCCCGCAGGCCTGGTCCCGCGATGGTGTTCCTCTCGATGCTCGGTCTCACTCGCTGGGGCCGCAGCTTGGTCCCGATCACGTAGAACGAGGGTGCTGGGTGCGATGTCGTCACCCATCACTCACCACTCACTACCCAGCACTCAGTTGAAACTCTGGATCGTCGGTGCCCGCGGTTCCATCGCTACGACGCTCGCCGTCGGCGTCCTCGCCGCCCAGCGCGGGTTCGTTCCGCTGGAGGCGCTGCTCACGGAGACCGAGCCGTTCCTCACCCTCGGGTTGGCGGCGCTCGCCGGTCTCGAGATCGGCGGCTGCGATCTGGCGCCCGGCACCCTCGCCCAGTCGGCGCACGCCGCGCTCGCCGGCGTCGGCGCCTTTCCCGCCGCGATGATCGACGTGCTGCTCCCCGATCTCGAGCGGATCTCCGTCAAGCGCGGCATCCTGCGCGGCGGCGGCGCGGCGATCGACGCGCTGGCCGGTGACGAGCGCGCCGCGACGGCGTCGGGAAGTGCACGGCAGGCGATCGATCGGCTCGTTGCCGACATCCGCGCGTTCGCGCGCGGTGAGCCGACCGTCGTCGTGAACCTCGCCTCCACCGAGCCGACGCCCGCCGCCGCGCTCATGGAATGGGACGCCGCTGCATTGAACCGTGCGGTGGACGACGACGATCCGCGCATCCCGTCGTCGTGCCTCTACGCGCTGGCGGCGATCGAGGCGGGTTGCCCGCACGCGAACTTCACTCCCTCCGCGGGCGCATCGCTGCCCGCCGTCGCGGAGCTCGCGCGCGCCGCGGGAGTTCCGCTCGCGGGACGTGACGGCAAGACCGGAGAGACGCTGCTCAAGACCGCGCTCGCGCCGATGTTCCCCATCCGCGCGCTCACCGTCGAGGGCTGGTACGGCACCAACATCCTCGGCAATACGGACGGGCTCGTGCTCGCCGACCCGGACAACAAGGCGAGCAAGATCACGTCGAAGAAGGGCGTGCTCGAGGGAATCCTCGGCTACGCGCCCGAGGGCGACGTGCGCATCGACTACTTCAAGCCGCTCGGCGACCACAAGGTCGCGTGGAACTTCATCCAGTTCCGGGGCTGGGGCGGTCAGCGCATGCGCATGCAGTTCACCTGGGAGGGCACCGACTCGGTGCTCGCCGCACCCCTCGTCATCGACATCGCGCGGCTCGCGCTGCTCGCGCAGCACCGCGGCGAGTCGGGCCCCATCGGAGCGCTCGGCCTCTTCTTCAAGACTCCCGAGGGCTCGAGCGAGATGAACCTCTACAAGCAGTACGACGCGCTGCTGCGGTGGGCCGCCGCCGGTCGCGCTGCTGGCTGATGTCCGAGCCCGCCTTTCGCATCGGTTACAACACCAACGGCTTCGCGCATCACCGGCTCGACGATGCGCTGCACGTCATCGCGGAGCTCGGCTATCGCGCCGTCGCGCTCACCCCGGACGCGAATCACCTCTCTCCACATCACACCTCGGACGCACAGCTGCGCACGACGCGCGCGCTGCTCGAGGAGCTCGATCTCGCCGTCATCGTCGAGACGGGCGCGCGCTACGTCCTCGATCCGCGTCGCAAGCAACGCCCTACGCTGATAGATGCCGACGCGACCGGGCGTACGCGGCGGCTGGAGTTCCTCGTGCGCTGCGCAGAGATCGTCGCGGCGCTCGGCGGGGATACGATCTCGCTGTGGTCTGGCATACCCGCCGACGACCAGTCGCCCGACGACGCGTGGAGGTTCCTCGCCGAGGGTGTCGTGAAGCTTCACGAGCGCGTGACTCCCCTCGGCGTGCGCATGGCGTTCGAGCCGGAGCCCGGCATGCTCGTGCACTCGCTCGCCGACTGGGAGCGGCTGCGCGACGCGACGTCACTCACGGCACTCGGGCTCACTCTCGACGTCGGCCACGTCCCCTGCACCGAACGCATCTCGGCGGGCGACGCACTCCGCCGCTACGCCGCCGCGCTCCGCACCGTCCATCTCGACGACTCGCGCAACGGCGTGCACGAGCACCTGCAGATCGGTGAAGGCGATCTCGACTGGCCGGACATCATGCACGCACTCGCCGAGACCGGCTTCGCCGGCATCGCCTCGGTGGAGCTGTCGCGGCATTCGCATGCGGCGCCGGAGGCGGCGAGGGTGGCACTGGCGGCGCTTCACGCCGCTGGTGGTGAGTAATGGGTGGTGAGTTTTGAGTGACGACGTCCGCCGTCACTCACTACGCACTACCCAGGACTCACAACTCCTCTCGCTGCACCGCCCTCATCGCCACTTCCCCCGTATTCCTGATTCGCGCGCCGAACGATTCCTCGCGCAGCGACTCGGCGACGTCCGACACCTGCTCGTCGAGCAGCGCGGAGATGTCCCGGAGGTCGCGCCAGCTCAGAACGAACAGGATCGTCGCCAGGATCGCCGAGACGACGCACCACTGGCAGATGGCGTGGATCACGAACAGCTCGAGGTACGTCAGCCACAGCGAGAACAAGAGCCCGCAGGCCGTGACGCCGACGAGGATCTCTGACAGGCGGCGCGAGTCGGCGAACCGCTCCGTGAGTCCGACGATCGCGAGCGCCAGCACGCCGATGTAGTACGCCACACCCCACGCACCGACCGGAACGCCGAGGAGCGTCGCCCACTTCGACGTCTGCACCGTCTCGCACGAGCCGACCGCGCAGGCGAGCGTGCCGATGTATCCCAGCTTGTAGAGCGTGAGGTACAGCGCGACGAAGACGCCGGCGAGCGCGACGAGCGCCACCAGCATGCGCTTGTTCATCGCGTGCCGCCCTTCGACTTGCCGGTGTCTGTCGCGGGCGTGGCCGGGACGGAAATGCCCTTGGCCGTGTCGCCCAGGATGGACGGCTTCGCCGTATCGGCTGCGGCGGGCGCCTTGGCCAGCTCCGCATCCACCAGCTGCTTGAACGTGTCGTACGGGATCGCGCCCGGGACCATCTTGCCGCCGATGACGAACGTGGGTGTTTGGTTCACCCCACGACGCTCCGCCTCCTGCAGGTGCGACTGCACCTTGGCGCGGTGCGTGTCGGCCTTCATGCAGTCATCGTATTTGTCCATGTCGAGCCCGACCCCCTTCGCGAGGTCGCCCAGCACGTTGCGGGGCCGTTTCGTCGCCTCGCCGTTCCAGCGATCCTGGTTCGCGAAGATCACGTCGTGCAGCTCCCAGAACTTCCCCTGGTCGTTCGCGCACGCGGCGGCGAGCGATGCGTCCCACGTGTTGCGGTGCATCGGCAGCGGGAAGTCGATGAAGCGCATCCGGATCTTCCCCGTGTTCACGAGGTTGGTGCGCACGTCGGGTTCCGTGACCGTCGCGAACTGGCCGCACCCCGGACACTCGAAGTCGGCGAACTCGATGACCTCCACGGGCGCCGTTGCGCTGCCCAGCAGGTAGCCCTCCGCCTTCATCGGGGGGAGGCTCGGGTCGATCGTCGTCGCCGTCAGCTTCGGGCGGCTCACGAGGTACCCCAGCAGCGCGACTCCGACCACGACGGCCAGGCCGAGCGCGAGCCAGAAGCCGCGCCCTGGTCCGCCACGCTTGACGGACTTCACCACTCCGGGGCGTCGTCCCCGTCCTCCGTCCATTCGCTGCTTTGCCATGAGTTCCCTTGGTCCGCCTGCTGGATGGCGTCGTTGACGATGCGGCGGTTGTCCGCCACCTCGGGGGTGTCGTACGTCGCGCGAACCTCGTAGTGAAACAGCTCGCTTCGCGCCTCCCCCAGCAGCTTGGTCAGCTCGCTCGCGTTCGCCAGGAGATGCCCTTGCTCGTCGAGCTCCCGGATGCGCGCAGCGAGCGCGCGAAGGATCTCCTCGAGGTTTCGGGCGCGCCCGTCGTCGTACGTCTGCTCGGACATGCTGGGAGGAAGTAGCGGTGTGGCAGAGGAAATTTAGCCGGACCGCGCGGGCCCAAGCAATCGACGCGCGAGCCGCGGCGACATCACGCGGCGCGGCGCGAGGCGTGCATTGGCGGTGCCAGCCTTGACCTGCCGGCTGCGTCTGGTGAGGATGCGGTCGGCCTGACGAGCGCGGCTTCTACCCATGTCTGCTGCGACACCCGAGCGAGGAGGAAGGTCCCATCGACGCTGATCTGCTGCGCATCCCGGTCGGACCGGGGTCGATGCACGTCGAGCGGTACGGGCACGGCGGCGCCCCCATCGTCCTGATCCACGGCTTCGGCACGTCGAGCTTTCTCTGGCGCAACGTGGGGCCCGCGATCGCGCTCGCCAACCGCACGGCATTCGCCATCGACCTGTTCGGGTACGGCGAGTCCGATCGGCCGTTCGATGCGGACTTCGGCATCGCCGCACAGGCGGAGCTCGTCGACCGCGCCCTCACCGCGCTGCGGCTGCCCAAAGCCACCATGGTCGGCGTGGACCTCGGCGGGGCCGTCGCGCTGCGCCTCGCGGCGAGCCGGCCCGAACGCGTCGACCGTCTCCTGCTCATCAACCCGATTGCGCTCGACGAGATTCCGTCGGGAGACATCACCGAGCTGCAGCGCAACACGGCGCGCTACGCCTTCCGCGCCTCGCGCGGCATCCTCGGCGCTGCGCCGATCCTCGGCGAGGTGCTGCGTCGCAGCGTTGCGAACGAGGCGAGCATGCCGGACAAGCTCGTCGCGAGGTATTTGGCACCTTATGTGGGTGAGGAGGGTTTAAATCACCTCCTGCTCCTCGCGCGGGCGATCGACGACGAGGACATGGAGGACGCCGAGCTCGGCTCGCTGCCGCAGCCGACGCTGATCATCTGGGGGGATCAGGACCAGTGGGTGGGTCCGCGATTCCCCGATCGCCTCTCCGACGCGATTCCCGGCAGCCGTCTCGTGCGTCTTCCTGGAGTGGGGCGACTGGTTCCCGAGGAGGTTCCGGACACAGTGGTCTCGGTGTTGCTCGAGTTCATCGGTGCCGCGGCGCTGCACGGCTGACGCGGTGCAGAGGGAAAAGCAGGGCTCTCAACTGTGATTGGCCCCACCATTTGGTTATAATTGTTGTACTTCAACCCATAATCACACTACATGGCCAAACAGCAGAGAAATTCCGGGGCACGTCGGTACGCCGGCCCCGCCGAGCCTTCGCCCTTCGAGCAGGCCCGCGACGAGCTCTTCCAGCACATCATGCGTTGCGGTGTCGTCGGTGCGGCTCCAGAGCACGTCGAGGAGTGGTTCGCTGAGACGATCAAGTACATGACGGAGCGGTTTCCCGAGCTGAGCGAGCAGCAGATCGAGGAGCTGAAGACCTTGGGGATGCGCTTCGCGCAGCCGCCCAAGTCGAGGTCCGAGAGCAACGCGGCGTCAGCCGCCTGAGCTCCACCCGCTCCTGATCGATACGACGCCCCCGGTCCGTACGGGGGCGTTTGCGTATCCAACTCGTCAGCGCGTGCCGCGACCCGTCCA
>DATEOG010000075.1:0-5547 GCA_035274345.1 Gemmatimonadaceae bacterium | reverse complement strand
AACCTGTCCTTCAGCGCGGCGAGCGCGCGGCCGCTGACCGATACCGCCGCCGCGCCGTTGCCCGAGGGCGACGCACTGCTCGCGGGCACGGTGCTCCGGATCGACGGTACGCCCATCGCCGGCGCGCAGGTGCAGGTGCTCGGAACGGCCGCGGCGACGCGCACCGACGACCAGGGCCGCTTCACGCTCGGCCGGCTTCCCGCCGGCTCGCTCGAGCTCGAGGTGCGTCGGCTCGGTTTCGGCGTCGTGCGTCGCACCGTGGACCTGCGTGGGGGACGCACCACGCGCACCGAGGTGCGCCTCGAGCGTGCCATCGCCCTCGACTCGATCAGCGTCGTCGCCAAGCGGCTCAAATATCCGGATTTCGAGACGCGGCGTCGGTTCAGCATCGACGGCAAGTTCCTCGACGAGGATGAGATTCGTCAGCGCCACCCGTCGAACACGAGTGACCTGCTCTACACGCTTCCAGGGTTCTGGGTCGTCGGGACCGGGGCGGCGGCGACAGTGGTGAGCACGCGCGCGTTCAGCTTGGGGGGGTACTGCGAGGCCAACATCGTGATCGACAACATGCGGAATCAGCGCATTAACGACGTCCCCGCATCGCAGGTGGCAGCGCTCGAGTCGTACCCGAAGGGAGGCGCACCGCTTCAGTATGGTCCCGCTCCTTGCGGGATGGTCGTCATCTGGACGAAGCGCTGAGCACGGAGCGAGCGTACGGTTGAACTCAGGTCTCGTTCCGGTGTCTCACGAAACATGACGGTGATCGCGAACTCTCGTCGTGCCGCCTGCCTGACGCTTGGGTGCCTGGCCCTCGCGCTCGCGGCCCCGTTGCGCGCGCAGTCCGCGTTCGGGCGCCTCGAGGGGGTCGCCACCGACAGCGCCCATGCCAGGTGGCCGGAAGGCGCCAGCGTGCTCGCGATTCGCGCTGATCCGCCGGCGCACTCCGCGGGCGCGACGGTCGATTCTCGCGGGCGGTATCGCATCGACTCGCTGCCGGCGGGACGATACATGGTCGAGTTCGCGAGCCCGTTCCTTGATTCGCTCGAGATCGCGCTTCCTCCGCGCGAGGTCACGGTCGAGGCCGGCCGCGCGACTCGGGCCGACTTCGCGATCCCGTCGGGGAGGACGCTGCGCTCGGGCGCGTGCCCTGGCGTCCCGCTCGCGCGCGGCAGTGGGGCGTTGATCGGCCGCGTGCTCGATGCGGACACCGAGGCGCCGCTCGTCGGTGCCCGTGTCGCCGTGGTCTGGCATGAGACGGCGGTCGACCGCGCGTCGCTGCGCGCCGAGACGGCGGAACGCTCGGGGGCGGTGACGACGGACTCCATCGGCCGCTACCGGATCTGTGGAGTCCCCACCGACGACTGGGTCGTGGTGCAGGTGCAGCACGGCGGTCGCGCGGGGACCGACGTCAGAGTCTCGGTGCCGGACAGCGCCGGCGTTGCCGTGCGGCAACTCTCGCTCAGCGCCACCGCCTCGCGTTCGATGGCCGCGCCGGCGGACAGCGCGCCGCCGCCGCTCACCGGGAGCGCGTCCGTCACGGGCGTCGTGCGGGGCGTGGGTGGGCTCCCGCTCGCGGATGCGCAGGTGCGCGTGCTCGGCGCCCGCGGAACGGTGGTGTCCGACGCTCGTGGCCGATTTACCCTCGGTGACCTCCCTTCGGGGACCCAGGTCCTCGAGGTGCGGCGCATCGGCTACCTGCTCGCCCAGCAATCGGTGGAGCTGCGAGGGGGCCGGAACGTCGTGCAGGACGTGCCATTGCGCCGGATCGTGACCCTCGACTCCGTGCGAGTTTTGGCCCGGCGTTCGCTGTATCGCGAGTTCGAGTTCAATCGCAAGGCGAACCGGTTCGGCAAGTTCTTCACGATCGACAGCATCGAGAAACGGCGTCCGCTCTATGCCAGCGACCTGTTCCGGTCGGTGCCCGGCTTCAGGGTCACCGGCTTCGGGCTCGATGCCGTCGTCGGCAACTCGCGCGGGGTCACCTCGATCGGAGGCTCCGGGAGCTGTGCGGCCAACGTCGTCATCGACGGGATCGAGCATCAGGAGATCAACCTGATCAACCCGTACGACATCGGCGCGATGGAGATCTATCGACCGGGAGAGCCTGCTCCGCCACAGTACAGAAGCAGCTGCGGTGTGATCGTTATCTGGTCGAGGCGCGGATGATCGAGCATCGGACGAACGAGGTGATCGGCCGGCGCGCCGGTGCGTGTATGCGCGCCGGCCGTGCCCTGCCGTTCGTCGCGTCGCTGATGCTCGCCGCCGCGCCGGCGCTCGGGGCGCAGAGCGGGTCCGTGGGACGCATCCAGGGCACCATCAAGGAGGCGACGCGTCCGCGCGGGGTGAAAGGCGCGTCGGTGACGGTGGCTCGACTCGATCCCGATCCGCCGCTCGCGTTCGGCGCGAAGCCCGACGATCAGGGGCGCTATCACTTCGATTCGCTGCCGGCGGGGCGCTACATGATCCAGCTCGCGCACGAAGCGCTCGACTCGCTCGAGCTCTCGCTCCCCGCGCTGGAAGTGTTCATCACCGCGGGACAGACGGTGGTCGTGCCGTTCACGTTGCCGACGAGCCTCGCGCTGCGCGACGCCGTCTGCCGCGGGCTCACGCTGGGCAAGGCGACGGGCGCGGTCACCGGCCACGTCATGAACGCCGACACCGACCAGCCGCTCGCCAACGCGGACGTCGCGATCTCGTGGACGGATCTCTCGTTCGACCGCAAGGCGCTGCGCACGAGCACCGAGCAGCACGACAACTGGGTGCGGACCGGTCCGCGCGGCGAGTATCGCATCTGCAACGTCCCGGTCGGCAGCTGGCTGCTGCTCCAGCTGCAGTACGGGGGACGAGCCGGCAACGCGGTGCGCGTCACCGTCTCCGGCGATGAGGCCGTGGTCGTGCGCGATCTCTCGCTGAGCGTGGCCGACGCGCCGACGCTGGCGGCGCTCGACTCCGCCGGCGCGACCGTGCGCGGCCTCGATCGCGAGCCGTCCGTCGACGACTCGCTCGCCCAGGGGTTGTATCTCACCGGAACCGCCTCGGTGACCGGCGTGGTCCTGGGCCAGGGCGGCAGGCCGTTGAACGACGTCGAGGTGCGCGTCGTGAATGCGCGACCCGCCACCCGCACCGACAGCGCGGGGCGGTTCACGCTGAACAATCTGCCGGCAGGGACGCAGCTGCTCGCCGTGCGCCGCATCGGGTATCTCGTCGGCGACGTCGCGGTCGAGCTTCGCGCGAACCGCACCGTGAGCCAGAACATCCTGCTGCGCCGCGTCGTCTCGCTCGACTCGATCCGAGTCGTCGCGCGGCGTTCGCGCTACGCCGACTTCGAGTATCGTCGGAGGAACAGCCCGTCGGGGCGCTTCCTCACCGCCAACGATCTCGCGAAGCAGCACGCCACCGAGCTGGCGCCGGTGATCCAGCGCGTCGGCGGTTTCACCGTCGTCGGGTTCGGGCCCAACACGCAGGTGTATTCCACCGCCGCCAAGATGGGCCGCCCGAACTGCAAGGAAGTGAACGTCGTCATCGACGGTGTCGATCAGGCGACGATCAACATGGTGCCGCCGCACGACATCGCCGCGCTCGAGGTGTATCCCGAGGCTGCGGGCGCACCCGGGCAGTACCGGTCCGAGTGCGGACTGATCCTCATCTGGACGAAGCGGTGGAAGACTACGCCTCCGACATGAACGGATAGCGATAGTCGGTCGGCGGCGAGAACGTCTCCTTGATGCTGCGCGCGCTGATCCAGCGCACGAGGTTGAGCTTCGATCCCGCCTTGTCGTTCGTCCCCGAGCCGCGCCCGCCGCCGAACGGCTGCTGCCCCACCACCGCACCCGTGGGCTTGTCGTTCACGTAGAAGTTCCCCGCCGCATTGCGCAGCGCCATCATCGCCTCGCGCACGGCGCGCCGGTCGTTGGCGAACACCGCGCCGGTGAGCGCGTATGGCGACGTCGTGTCGACGATGCGCAGCGTCTCCTCCCACCGCGCGTCGTCGTACACGTGCACGGTGACGACCGGGCCGAAGATCTCCTCGCACAGCAGCCGGTAGCCGGGATCCTTCGTCTCCACCAGCGTGGGGCGGATGAAGTAACCGTCGGCGCCCTCGGCCACACCGCCGGTGAGCACCTTCGCGTTCTTCTTCGCGTCGTCGAGGTAGCCGCTGATCTTCGCGAACGAGCGCTGGTCGATGACCGCGCCCATGAAGTTCGTGAAGTCGGTGACGTCGCCCATCTTGATCTGCTCGACGATGCCGACGAGCCGCTCCTCGAGCGACGGCCACAGGGAGCGCGGGACGTAGACGCGGCTCGCCGCGGAACACTTCTGGCCCTGGTACTCGAACCCGCCGCGCGCGATCGCCACGGCGAGCGCCTGCACGTCGGCCGACGCGTGCGCGACGATGAAGTCCTTGCCCCCCGTCTCGCCCACGATGCGAGGATAGCTCGCGTAGCGGGACATGTTCGTCCCGATCGTCTGCCACATCGAGTTGAATACGCCGGTGCTGCCCGTGAAGTGCACGCCGGCGAGATCGCGGTGCGAGAGTGCGACGTTCGAGATGGCGACGGGATCGCCCGGGAGGAAGTTGATCACGCCCGGCGGAAGCCCGGCCTCCTCGAGCAGCTTCATGATGTAGTACGCCGACAGCATCGACGAGGCGGCGGGCTTCCACAGCACCGTGTTCCCCATCAGCGCCGGCGCCGTCGGCAGGTTGCCGGCGATGGACGTGAAGTTGAACGGCGTCACCGCGTACACGAACCCCTCGAGGGGCCGGTAGTCGAGCTGGTTCCACATCGTGTTCGTGCTGAGCGGCTGCTCGGCGTACAGCTCCTGCGCGTACGCGGGGTTGAACCGCCAGAAGTCGATCAGCTCGCACGCCGAGTCGATCTCCGCCTGGAAGACGGTCTTCGACTGGCCCAGCATGGTGGCGGCGTTCACCGTGTGTCGCCACGTCGTCGTGAGCAGCTCGGCGGCACGCAGGAACACTGCGGCCCGGTCCTCCCACGCCCAGTTCGCCCAGTCGGCGGCGGCGCGCTTCGACGCCGCGATCGCCTGCTCGACGTGCTGCGGTGTGGCGCGATGATAGTCGGCGAGCACGTGCCGGTGGTCGTGCGGCATCACGCTGTGCGCGAGGTCGCCGGTGCGGATCTCGCGCCCGTCGATGACGATCGGGATGTCCACGCGCTCCGCCGCCATCGACGCCAGGCGCGCCTTGATGCCGAGCTTCTCGGGCGAGCCGGGCGCGTAGCTCTTCACCGGCTCGTTCACCGGAGGCGGAACGCGCCGCGTGCCGGCGAATCCGGCGAGCGGCGCGGAGGGAGGCGCGATCGTCTCGTTGGCCTGCTGCGATTCGGCAGCGGCGCGTGCGGGCGCGGAGCGGTCGGGAGCGGCGGAAGTTGTCATGCCTAAAGATAGTCGCGCCGAAGGCCGTGGGCCCGCGGCCCCGCCTGCTAGATGCGCCGGACAAGGGCAACAGATCGACGCGGAGATTCGCGGAAGGCAGTTCGAGAGCGCGGAGCGAAGCGTTGGGCTCGTGCCGCAGGGAGGCATCACTGC